>JACCXP010000299.1 GCA_013696905.1 Thermoleophilaceae bacterium | reverse complement strand
CTCGCTCGAGGCCGCCAAGGAGATCGCCGGCCTGCCGTCCGGCGCGATCGTCGTCGTGACCGCCGGGCCGTCCACCGGAATGGCGGGCGCGACCAACCTGATCACCCTGCGCGAGGTGCCTTAGGGGCCCAACTGAGGAGGGCGCCGAGATCCTCCGCATCGGGCTCCACGACCGCCGGCTCAAGAAGCCCTGGTGGCGGCTCGTACTTGTGCTCGATGCCGGCGGCGCCGCGCTCTACACGGACAAGGCGTTCCGCATCCCGCTCGTCACGAGCTCCGCGTAGGCGCTGGCCGTGAACCCGGCGAGCACGAAGGCGGCGAGGAACGCCGCCCAGATCGCGCCCCCGACCTCGCCGCCCACCTCCCGACGAGGGCGTAGATGCCGCCGCCGAGCATGTCGCCGCCGATGAAGAAGACCAGCATCCTGCGACTGACCGCTCGCTTGAGCCACCGCGTCCTGAACCGCGTTCTCGCCCTGGCCGTCGAGTACCCGTGCCCGCGCCTCCATCCGTCCTCCTGTTCGCCGAAGGAACGCCAGGCGGAGGCTAACCTGCCGAAGCTCAGGCGCGCGCTCGGCGCCGCCCGCGACCCTGATCCTGGCGCCGCCCTCGACCCTCTTCGCGGCGCGGGCGCCGCGGGCGAGCCGTCGGAGCCGCCGAGGCGAGCCCCGCGCGCTCGTACTCGCCGTGCAGTTTGAGGCTCACGGCGATCTTCTGCACATCGCCCGCCTGTTCGTGTCCGACGAGCGTGATGCCGACGCCGGTCCGCCCGGCTCGGCCTGTACGCCCGACGCGGTGGACGTAGGCCTCGCGGTCGTCCGGCGGATCGAAGTTGATCACGTGCGAGATGCCTTCGACATCGATCCCGCGGGCGGCGACGTCGGTGGCGACGAGGGTGTCGATGCGCCCGGACTCGAACGTAGCGAGCGCGCGCTCGCGCTGGCCCTGCGACTTGTTGCCGTGCATCGCGACTGCCTGCACGCCCTCGCTGCCGAGCCGCTTGACGAGGCGGTCGGCACCGCGCTTCGTGCGCACGAACACGAGCGCGAGGTCGCGCTCCCGGCGCAGCTCGCCGACCAGCGCGTCGACTCGGCCCTCGTGCCTGACGGCGACGAAGCGGTGCTCGATGTCGGCCGCCGCCTGGCGCTCCGAGGCGCCGTGCTGGTGGTGGCTGGCGTCGTGCGTGTAGAGATCGGCGACGCGGCCGGCCTCACCGTCGAGCGTCGCCGAGAAGAAGAGCGTCTGGCGCTTGCGCGGGCACTGCGCGACGATCCGGTCGACGGCCGGGCGAAAGCCCATGTCGAGCATGCGGTCCGCCTCGTCGATTACCAGGATGCGGACGTGCTCGAGCGTCAGCGCTCGGCGTGCGAGCAGGTCCTCGAGCCGGCCGGGGGTCGCCACCAGCACGTGGGCCTGGCCGGCCTCACGGGCCTGCTTCTGGATTCCGACGCCGCCGTAGACGGCCGCGATCCGCAGCGCACGCGCGCGGGCGACCGGGCGCGCGGCGTCGACGATCTGGGCGGCGAGCTCGCGCGTCGGGGCGAGCACGAGCGCCGCCGGGCGACGGTCGCCTGCCTCGATTCGGTCGAGCAGCGGGATCGCAAAGGCGAGCGTCTTGCCGGACCCGGTGGGGGACTTGGCGCAGACGTCGAGCCCGGCGAGCACGTCGGGCACTACTAGCTGCTGGATTGGGAACGGCTCTGCGATCCCCTGCTCGTGCAGGGCGCCGACGGCAGCTCTTGACACGCCGAGATCGGCGAAAGACTGATGGGACATGTAAGGCTCCTTGCGGCTTGGGGCCGCGTACGATTCGGGAGGCGACGGCTGACCCGAACCGCTCGTGTGGCGGGACCCAAGCAAGCTGCCTCGCGGTCGACGGACGCCGACCGCATGTATGACCGTATCAGCAGGGCTTTCTCGCCTTCGGCGGAGCGGGGCGCTAGAAGCCGAGCATGTAGTCGGCGTCGCTGACCGCGTCGAGCCAGTCGGTGTCGGCGATCGTGATCGCGAGATGCACCACCAGGGTCGACGGCCCGGCGCCGTGCCAGTGCTCCTCGCCGCCCGGGATGTGCACGAGGTCGCCCGCTCG
>JACCXP010000277.1 GCA_013696905.1 Thermoleophilaceae bacterium | reverse complement strand
CTGCCTGAACCGCCGACGTCGCTACCCGGCCGCTCGCGTTCAGCGCTCTCCACACGGGACGACGAACGCCAGCAGCGGCACGAGCAGACTGACCGCGACGAGCAAGGGATGAACACGTTCGTCGCGCCCGGCGGGATGACGACGAGCTTGAACGAGTCGATCGCTGTGTGTACGAGCGCCGGTGCCCAGATCGTGCGGCGGCCAAGCTCATACAGGTGCTCGACTCCTACGGCGCGATCCGCTATCGCAACCAGGCCGAGCGCGCTGCGCAAACTCGGCCGCCCCGTTCAGCGCCGTACGGCTCCCGGCAGGCGCGACGGCGCGGGCGTCGAGACGCTCAGCGAGCGCGAGGCCGAGATCGCGCGGCTCGTGGTGCGCGCCAAACCAACCCGGAGATCGCGGGGGAGCTCTGCCTCAGCGTCAAGACGGTCGAGACCCACGTGCGAAACATCTTCCGCAAGCTCGACGCGGCCTCGCGCGTCGAGGTCGCGCGGGTCCTCGAGCGTGCCGAGCGCGGGTCTGACGAGCTGCGTGGAAGTGCTGCCCGATGAGCCGGCCCAGGATCTACGCTATTCGCGTGCAGCCTGAGTTCGACGGCTTCATCCCGCCACCCGCGAGCGGCCTGGACGCCGACCTCTTCAACGCTCCCGACCTGATCCAACCGGTGGTCGGCTTTCGCAAGTGGCTGCTGGTGGGCGACGAGCTCCTGTCACCGCTTGCGCGTACCTCGTGGGGGGCGGCGCCGATGCGCGCACGGTGCATGCCACGCCCGTCCGGGGTCGGGAGGAACTGGCACAAGGTCCCCCCGCACGCCGGGCCCGCTCCCGATCCGGACTGCGCCTGTGGGCTCTACGCGTTGTTCGCACCGCATCGGCTCTGGGGGCCGCAGGGGCCGGGCCTCGTGCCCGGCGCGGTGGTCCTGTGGGGGCGCATCGAGGTCCACGACGGAGGCATGCGCGCGAAGTGCGCCCGGATCGTGGCGCTCGCCCTGCCGTCGCTCTACTCGCCCTCGGGCAAGGCCGCGGTGCGGCGCGTCGCCGAGCGCCTGGGGGTCGAGGCGGTCCCGGCGCGACAGCTTCAAGCGGCCGCCCAGCGCCACGGCCGGCCGCTTCCAGCGGCGCTGCTGCCGGCGTGAACCACGACCAAGGAGAGACCATGACCACTCAGATCTCGTTCGTCTCAGGCGTCGACTTGGTCCGCGTTCCAACCAGGACCTCGTCGAGCGCAGCCGCCGGCCCGTCATCCTCGCGGGGCGCGGTGCCGTGCTGGCCGATGCGGGCCCTGCGCTCGAGGCGCTCGGCGAGCGCATCGGGGCTTTGCTTGCGACGTCGCTGATGGGCAACGGCCTGTTCGCGGGCAACGCCGCCTCGCTCGGCGTCTGCGGTGGCTACGGGTCGAAGCTGCTGGAGCGCCTGCTGCCGGAAGCCGACCTCGTGCTCGCGTTCGGCGCCGGCCTCAACCAGTGGACGACGATGTTCGGTCGCCTGCTCGGCGACGCGGCGATCGTGCAGTGCGACGCCGACGCGCGCGCCATCGGCGGCCACCGGCCCGTGCGCCTAGGCCTTGCGGGCGACGCCGCCGAGGCCGCCGACGCGCTTGGCGAGGAGCTCGAGCGGCGCGGCTTCGCCTCCGACGGCTTCCGCACGGGCGAGGTCGCCGCGGAGGTGCGCGCCTACTCGGCGGCGGAGGACTACGCGGACGAGGCAGGCGAGGGCCTGATCGACCCGCGCACGCTCGTCGCCGAGCTCGATCGCCTGCTGCCTCCCGAGCGCACCGTGGTCTACGACTGCGGGCACTGGACATGGTTCGTGACACCGTTCCTGAACGTGCCGGACCCCGCGGGCTTCGTGCCCGCTCAGGGCTTCATGTCGGTCGGCCACGGCCTCGCTACCGCCATCGGCGCCGCCGTCGCGCGTCCCGACCGGCCCGTGCTCGCGCTGACCGGCGACGGCGGAGCGATGATGGCGCTCGGCGAGCTCGACTCGATCATCGCGCAGGGGCTCGTCGTGCTGGTCGCCGTCTTCAACGACGCGGCGTACGGCGCGGAGGTGCATCATTTCGGGCCGATGGGGCGGCCGACCGGCATGGTCGAGTTCGGAGATCGCGACTTCGCAGCGGTCGCGGTCGCGCTCGGGGCGCGCGCGGCGACGGTCAGGTCAGCCGACGACCTCGCCGCGCCGATCGAGGACTGGCTCGCCCGGCCCGCCGGCCCGCTCGTGCTCGACCCGCGGCTCGTCTCCGCGCGGCTCGCCGAGGCCTTCGCCGGAGGGGCGTGACCATGGGGGCGAGCGCTGACGTCACCCCCGGCGCCGCCGTCGCGCGCGGCCGGCTGCCGGCGACGCCGGACTGGGTCGCGCCGCTCGCGACCGTCGGTGTGCTGCTCGCGCTGTGGGAGCTCGTCGTGCGCTCGGGCCTGATCTCTGAGACGAGCATCCCGTTGATGAGCGCCACGGCGGCGGAGCTGTTCTCACAGCTCGGACAAGGCGAGTTCTGGACCGCGGTCGGCGACACGCTGCAGGGCTGGGCGCTCGGGCTCGGCATCGCGCTGGCGCTCGGCATCCCGCTCGGGGTGCTGATCGGCTCGAGCCGCTGGACGTTCCGCGCGCTGCGCGCGCCGATTGAGTTCCTGCGCCCGATCCCGTCCGTGGCGCTGATCCCGCTCGCGGTCCTGATCTACGGCACGGGGCTCGAGAGCAAGGTCTTCCTGGCCGCGTTCGCGTCGTTCTGGCCGCTCCTGATCCAGACGATCTACGGCGTCCAGGACCTCGATCCGGTCGCGACCGACACGGCCAAGTCGTTCGGCATGGGCCGCTTTGCGCGGCTCTATCGCGTCACGCTGCCGAGCGCCGTGCCCTATATCGCGACAGGGATCCGCATCTCCTCCGCGGTCGCGCTGATCCTGGCGGTGACGGCCGAGCTCGTGATCGGCTCGCCGGGGCTCGGGCGCAGCATCAACGTCGCTCGCTCGGGGGGCAACCTCGAGGTCATGTACGCCCTGATCGTCGCGACCGGCCTGCTCGGTTGGGTGCTGAACATCGCGACGACCAGGGCGGAGCGGCGCGTGCTGCACTGGCATCCGTCGCAGCGGGAGGCGGCGGCATGAGGCCGCGCACGCGCCGAGTGCTCGAGCTGGCGCTCGAGATCGCCGTGCCGGTCGTGCTGCTCGCGATCATCTGGGTCTGGTCGGCCTCGAGCGAGACCTTCTACTACCCGCCGCTTTCGGAGGTGCTCCAGCGCTTCGCCGACAACTGGCTGTTCGAGCGCTTCGCGAGCGACGTCTGGCCGAGCCTGCGCCGCATGGGGCTCGGCTACGCGATCGCCGTCGTGCTCGGCGTGGCGGTCGGGACGGCGCTCGGCGGCTCGCGCCTGCTGCGCCGCGGGACCGCGCCGGTGGTCGAGTTCCTGCGCTCGATCCCGCCGCCCGCGCTGATCCCCTTCGGCATCGTCGTGATCGGCGTCGGCGACAGCATGAAGGTGTTCATCATCGCCTTCGTCTGCGTCTGGCCGGTGCTGCTGAACACGATCGACGGCATCGAGGGCATCGACCCGACACTCAAGGACACGGCCCGCGTCTACGGCCTGTCCGGGACCGACAGGCTGCTGCGGATGACGCTGCCGGCCGCGAGCCCGCAGATCTTCGCGGGCATGCGCCTGTCGCTGTCGCTGGCGCTGATCCTGATGGTGATCAGCGAGATGGTCGCCTCGACGAACGGGATCGGCTTCTTCGTGCTCCAGTCCCAGCGCTCGTTCGCGATCGCCGAGATGTGGTCGGGGATCCTGCTGCTGGGCTTTCTCGGGTACGCCTTCAACCTGGTCTTCGTGCTGCTCGAGCGGCGGGTGCTCGCCTGGCACCGCGGCGCGAAAGCGAGCGCACTTGGCTGAGCACGGGAGCGGCATGCTGTCGATCAAGCACCTCAGCAAGACCTACGGCGAGGGCGAGCGGGCGACGCGCGCGATCGGCGACGTCTCCTTCGAGCTCGGCGAGCGCGAGTTCGTGTGCGTGGTCGGGCCGTCCGGGTGCGGCAAGACGACGCTGCTGAAGTGCATGTCCGGCCTGCTCGAGCCGACCGCGGGCGAGGTCGAGCTTAAAGGCGGCCCCGTCACAGAGCCGCCCGAGGAGATGGCGCTCGTCTTTCAGGAGTACAGCCGCTCGCTGCTGCCGTGGCTGTCGGTGCGAGGGAACGTCGTCATGCCGCTGCGCCACAAGAAGCTCGACAAGGCGGAGCGCACGAAGCTCGTCGAGGAGGCCGTCGATGCCGTCGGCCTCAGCGGCTTCATCGACCGCTACCCGTGGCAGCTCTCGGGCGGCATGCAGCAGCGCGTCGCGATCGCGCGCGCGCTCGCCTACCAGCCGGAGATCCTGCTGATGGACGAGCCCTTCGCGTCCGTCGACGCGCAGACGCGCGGCGACCTCGAGGACCTGATCCTGCGCGTCCGCGAGCGCTACGACATGACGATCCTGTTCGTCACCCACGACATCGACGAGTCCGTCTACCTCTCCAACCGCATCGTCGTGCTGACCCCGTCGCCGACCGAGGTCCGCGAGATCCTCGACGTCGATCTCCCCTATCCCCGCGACCAGATCGAGACCAAGGAGCTGCCCGAGTTCGCGCACCTGCGCGCGCACGTGTACCGGCTGATCAAGCGCGCTGCGGCAGGCGAGCAACCCGATGCGGAGAGCGCGGCCCCGCAGGCCGCCGAGGCGCCCTGACTGCACACGTTCGACGTACTCGGCGATCCCGTCAGACGACGAATCCTGGAGCTGCTCGCCGATGGCGAGCAGCCGTCCGGCGCGGTCGGCGCTGTCGTCCAGCAGGAGTTCGGCATCTCCCAGCCGGGGGTCTCGCAGCATCTGCGCGTGCTGCGCGAGAACGGGTTCGCGACCGTCCGGGCCGAAGGTA
>JACCXP010000244.1 GCA_013696905.1 Thermoleophilaceae bacterium | reverse complement strand
ACGGTCGAGGCGCTGCGCGGCGCCGACTTCACGGTGCTGCCAGGCGAGGTTGTCGCCCTGATCGGCGACAACGGCGCCGGCAAGAGCACACTCGTAAAGACGCTGTCGGGCATCCAGCCCCACGACGAGGGGGAGCTCCGCTTCGAGGGCAAGGCCGTCTCGATCCCCTCGCCGGTCGCTGCCCGGGAGCTCGGGATCGAGACCGTCTACCAGGACCTCGCTCTCGCGCCCGAGCTCGATCCTGCCGCCAACCTCTTCCTAGGGCGCGAGATCGTTCGCTCCGGGCCGCTCGGCTTCTTCGGCTTCCTCGACAAGGCGGCGATGCAGCAGCAGACGAACGAGGCGTTCGACTCGCTCGGCGTCAGGATCCAGGACCGCGAGGCGACCGTCGCGACGCTGTCGGGCGGCCAGCGACAGGGCGTGGCGGTCGGGCGCGCGGTGACGTGGGCGAGCAAGGTCGTTTTCATGGACGAGCCGACCGCGGCGCTCGGCGTCGACCAGACGCGCAACGTGCTCGATCTGATCCGGCGCACGCGCGACCAGGGCATCTCGGTCGTTCTGATCTCCCACAACATGCCGGAGGTGCTCGAGGTCTCAGACCGAGTCGAGGTGCTGCGCCTGGGCGAGCGCGTGGCCCAGTTCGAGGCCGCGCAGACCTCGATGGAGGAGCTGGTCGGGGCGATGACCGGCGCGCTCGGTCGCGAGGTGGCCTGATCGCCGGCGTCGACCAGACGCAGCCGCAGGCGCCACCGCCCGAGGCCCCCGGCGAGACACCCCCCTCCGGCCCGGCCGGTCGCGGCAGCGGCACGGCCGCCTGGCTCTTCGGTCGTCAGACGACCGTGATCGCGCTCGTGCTGCTCGCGATCTTGGTCGTCTTCTCGAGCCTGCGCTTCGACGCGTTCGCTTCGGAGTCGAACATCCGCAACATCCTCACCACCGCGTCGGTGCTGCTCGTCGTAGCGGTCGGAATGACCTACGTGATCATCACCGCTGGGATCGACCTGTCGGTCGGGTCGGTGCTCGTGTTCTCCGGCGTGATCGCCGCCAAGGTGATGGGTGCGCTCGGCGGCGAAGGGCTGACCGCGATCCTGCTCGGCCTGCTGGCCTGCCTGGTGTCGGGCCTCGGGTGGGGGATTCTCAATGGGCTGCTGATCGCCCGCGCGGGCATCCCGCCGCTGATCGTCACACTCGGGACGCTCGGGATGGCGCTCGGGAGCGCGCTGCTCCTCACGAGCGGCATCAACCTGCGCGACGTGCCGACCGAGCTCACGATCACGATCGGCATCGGGCGCTTGTTCGGGGTCGTGCCCTTTCTCGTCTTGATCGCGACCGTCGTCACGGTGGTGGCGGGCGTCGCGCTCGCGCTGACGCGCTTTGGGCGCTACACGTATGCGATCGGCTCCAACGAGGAGGCCGCCCGCCGGAGCGGCATCGACGTCGGCCGCCACCTGATCAAGGTCTATGCGCTCTCGGGCCTGCTCGCCGGCCTGGCGGGCTTCATGTCGCTGTCGCGCTTTGGCACCACCGAGCTCGCCGGGCACCAGACCGACAACCTCGCCGCCATTGCAGCGGTCGTGATCGGCGGCACGAGCCTGTTCGGCGGCGTCGGCACGATCTTTGGCACGGTGATCGGCGTGTTCATCCCCGCCGTGCTCGCAAACGGCTTCGTGATCCTGCGCCTGCAGCCGTTCTGGCAGCAGGTCGCAATCGGGGCGGTGCTGATCGCCGCCGTCTACTTCGACCAGCTAAAACGCCGTCAACGAGAGAGGGGAGTCACCAGATGAGGAGAGCGAGGACCAGGGCGATGCTGCCCGCGATCGCCGCGCTGGCGCTTGGCGTCGCCGCGTGTGGCGGCGGCGAAGAGAAGAAGGGCTCCGCAGGAGGGGGCGGCGGGGAGAGCAAGAAGATCACGCTGATCCAGGGTGTCGCCGGCGACGAGTTCTACATCTCGATGCAGTGCGGGGCCGAGGAGGCCGCCAAGAAGGCGGGCGCCGAGCTCAACGTGCAGGGCCCCAAGGAGTTTGACCCCGCGCAGCAGACCGAGATCCTGAATGGCGTCCTGGCCGAGAAGCCCGACGCGATCCTGATCGCGCCGACCGACGTCAAGGCGATGGTCGCGCCGATGCTGCAGGCCAAGGAAGCCGGGATCAAGATCGTCACGGTCGACACGGTCACCGAGCAGGAGGACCTGCCCGAGTCGGCGATCGCGACCGACAACACCGAGGCGGGCGGCGTCGCCGCCAAGACGCTCCAGGGCCTGCTCGAAGGCAAGCAGGGCTCGGTGCTGGTCGTCAACGTCAAGCCCGGCATCTCGACCACCGACGAGCGCCAGAAGGGGTTCGAGGAGGGCATCAAGGCCTCCCCCGGCCTGAGGTACCTGGGCGGCGAGTACTCCAACAACGAGCCGGCCAAGGCGGCGTCGATCGTCACCTCGACGGCCTCCGCGGAGGATGATCTGGTCGGCATCTTCGCCACCAACCTGTTCGCCGCCGAGGGCGCCGGCACCGGCCTGCGCGAGTCGGGCGAGAAGGACGTCCGCGTGGTCGGCTTCGACGCCGGCCCGGCTCAGGTCAAGCAGCTCGAGGAGGGGATCGTGCAGGCGCTGATCGCCCAGAAGCCAGCCGACATCGGCAGGCAGGGCGTAGAGCAGGCGATCAAGGCGATCAACGGCGAGGAGACCGAGAAGAAGATCGTGACCGGCACGGAGGTGATCACCAAGGACAACCTCGACGCGCCGGCGTCGCAGGACGCGCTCTACAAGGAGAAGTGTGGGGCCTAGACGTGCGGGTGGCTCCGGGACGGGGTGAGCCCCCGTCCGGAGCCTTGTCGCTGACGAGCGTCGGGGGCGGCGAGCGCCGGCGCGGGCAGCTCGTCGAGGCTCGGGTAGACGCCGGCGGCGCAGCCCGCCACAAGCGCCGCGCCACGAACGCCCGGCTCATGCACGCCCGACAGCTCGAACGGCCCGAGCCGCTCGCGCTTCACGTCGAGCACGCCGGAGCCGCGCGCGCCGCCGCCCGCC
>JACCXP010000206.1 GCA_013696905.1 Thermoleophilaceae bacterium | reverse complement strand
TCGACGTCGAAGGCGGCGCTGAACTCGATGTCGCGCACGTGGTATCCACCGAGGTCCACGTGCATGAGGCCCGGCACCTGAGCGCCCGGGTCGGCATCGCGGTAGTACTGCACGCCCTGGACGAACGACGAGGCGCAGTTGCCCACGCCGATGATGGCGACGCGGACCTTGTCGGTTCGGTAGCGCGGCGAGCCGTTGGCAGGTGTCATCGGTGTTCTCCTCGTGATTAGGTGGCCGGCGCGAGGCCGGCGAGAGCGCCCGTGACGTCTCTCTCACACACATACTCCCATCGAAGGGCCGCGGTGACAGGGCCTCAGCCGAAGCTCGGCAGCTGCTGCACCGTGCTGAGCACCGGCGCGAACAGGTCGCCGTGGCGCTCGATCCGATCGAGCACCTGCACGGAGTCGAAGCTGAGCGCGGCGGCGTCGCCGCTCGCGTGCGCGCGCTCGAGCTCATCCCAGCCGAGCGGCGTGGACACGGTCGGTCGCTCCATCGCGCGCAGCGAGTAGACGCAGACGGTCGTCTTGTGCTCGTCGTTCTGGCTCCAGTCGACGAGCACCTTGCCCGCGCGCAGGCTCTTCGTCATGCGCGAGATCACGAGCTCGGGGTAGCCACCCTCGAGTGTCTCGGCGACGGCGCGCGCGAACGGCTTCGTCTGCTCGTAGGTCGTCTCGGCGTTCAGCGGCACGTAGACCTGGATGCCCTTCGACCCGGATGTCTTCGGGTAGCTCTCTAGCCCGACGCCGGCGAACATCCCCCGCAGCAACAGCGCCACCTGGCAGCACTCGACGATGCCGGCCGGCGGGCCGGGGTCGAGGTCGAAGGCGAGCACGGTCGGGCGCTCGATCGCGTCATGGAGCGCCAGCGAGGCATGCAGCTCGAGGTCCGCTAGGTTCGCCAGCCAGACGAGCGTCGGCAGCTCCTCGACGAGGCAGTAGTCGATCTGGCTCTTGCGGTGACGGCTCCAGAGCGAAGCCGTGCGCACCCAGTCGGGGCGGTGCTTTGGGCACTGCTTCTCGTAGAAGTGCGAGGCTTCGACGCCGTTGGGGTAGCGCTTTAGGGTCAGCGGCCGTCCGTGCAGGTGGGGCAGCACTGCGGGCGCGACGCGCGCGTAGTAGTCGATCACGTCGCCCTTGCTGAAGCCTGCCTGTGGGTAGAGGACCTTCTCGAGGTTCGAGAGCTTGAGCGCCCTACCGCCGACGGTGACCTCGGCGCCGTCGCCGATCCGCCGGCCGCTCTCGAGCAGTGCCTCGAGCCCGAGGGCGGGCTCGGAGGAGGCCCTCTCGCCGGTCTCCGCGACGGCGGGTTCCGCGAGGGCCTCGAGCTCGCGCTCGCGCACGACCTCGCGCGGCGGCTTGTCGTCGTGCAGGCCCTTGTAGGAGGGGTGGCGCAGCAGCCCCTCGGCAGTCCACTCGGTGAACTCGACCTCGGCTACGTGGCGCGGCTCGACGAAGACCGCTCCCTTCGGCGGCTGGCGACCGCTGAACGGGCTGGTCGCTCGCTCGTCGGCGGCGAGCAGCCGCGCGAGCTCGACGAGCGCCGCCTCGTCGAAGCCGGTGCCGACCTTGCCGGCGAAGCGCAGCAGCGGCTCGTCGCCCGCCGCCTCGTCGTAGTAGCCGGCCACGAGCGCTCCGATGCGCTCGCGGCGGCGACCCTGCCCCGGCAGCCAGCCGCCGATGACGATCTCCTGGCGGCGCGTGTTCTTAACCTTGATCCAGCTCGTGGAGCGTCGGCCAGGCTCGTACGGCGAGCGCAGCCGCTTCGCGACGATCCCCTCGAGCCCGCGCTCGCGGCTCGCCGCGAGCAGGGCCGCGCCACTCCCTGCGTGGTATTCGGGCGTCAGCCAGGCGGGACCGTTGAGATCGAGCTCCCGCAGTCGCTCGCGGCGCTCGACGTAGGGCAAGCCCATCAACGAGTGCCCGTCGAGATGAAGCAGGTCGAAGAGCACGTAGACGGCCGGCAGGTCCTTGGCGCGCCGCCGGACGGCGCTGTCTGAGGACAGGTGCATGCGCTGCTGCAGGCGCTCGAAGCTCGGGCGCCCGTCGCCGTCGAAGGCGACGATCTCCCCGTCGAGCACCGCGGAGTGGGAAGAGAGCGCCCGGTTGAGCGCCCTGACCTCGGGCCAGCGCGGCGTTATCTCGTTGAGGTTTCGGCTCTCGAGACGTAGTCGTCCGGGCTCGGAGTAGGCGATCGCGCGTATCCCGTCCCACTTGATCTCGAACGCCCACTCGCCGTCGTCCGCCGGCAGCGGCGCCAGGCGGGCGAGCATAGGAACGAGGCGCTCCGGCATCGGCTCGCGGTCGGGATCGGCGGGCGGGTCCATGCGGTGGATCAGCCAGTCCTTGCCGGTGCCGGTCTGAAACAGCGCGTAGCGCCCGTTCAGCCGCTCGCCGTGGAAGCGCACCATCACCTTGCGCTGCTCCCACTTCTCGCACTCGTAGGTGCCGCGGTCCCACACGCGCATCGTGCCGGCGCCGTAGTTGCCGGCGGGGATCTCGCCCTCGAAGTCGATGTAGTCGAGCGGGTGATCCTCCGTGTGCACCGCCTTGCGGTTCTGTTGCGGGTCCTCGGGGATGCCGTTGGGTATCGCCCACGACACGAGCACGCCGTCGCGCTCGAGCCGCAGGTCCCAGTGCAGGCGGGTGGCGTGGTGCTCCTGGACGACGAAGCGAGGGGGGCCCGTCTCCACTGGCGTGCGCTCGCCCGCCGGCTCGGTGCTCTCGGAGAGGTCGCGCATGTCGCGGTAGCGGGCGAGGCGATCCGCCATCCACCGAGTGATACCCGCTGCGGCCCGGCTCTGTCTGCCAGGTCCCCTACCTTGGCTTGACGCGACCATTCGAGGAACGGACTGTGCTTGCGCTCAGCTCACGGCTGCGCGACCTCGGCGGTGAGGTGCGCGCCACCCGCTTGACGCCGTCCGACTAGGTCCGGAGGCGGCCCGTCTCGCGCGCGGCGGCCTCCGCCGCCTCGAGCTGCGCCTCGACGAGCGCGAGGCCGTCGTCCCAGAACGCGGGGTCCGTGAGGTCGAGCCCGACGATGCTCGCGAGCTCCTCTGGCGGTCGTGAGCCGCCCGTGCTGAGCAGCTCGAGGTAGGCCGACACGAAGTCCGGGCCCTCCTCCTCGTAGCGGCGGTAGACGGCGAGCGCCAGCAGCTCGCCGTAGGCGTAGGCGTACACGTAGCCGGGCGCGTTGACGAAGTGGGGCACGTATGACCACCAGCTGCGGTAGCCCTCGGTCACCTCGACAGAGTCGCCGAGCAGCTCGACCTGGCTCTCTGCCCACAGCTCCCCGAACCGCTCAGACGGCAACTCGCCGTCGTCTCGCCGTGCGCTGTGGATGCTGTCCTCGAAGCGGTTCATCGCCACCTGGCGAAATACCGTCGCGATCGTGTTCTCGATGCTCTCGGCGAGCAGCGACAGGCGCGACGAGGGTGAGCTCGCGCGCTCGAGCAGGCGACCGAGCGTGACCGTCTCGCCGAACACCGAAGCCGTCTCGGCCACGGTCAGCGGAGTGCCCTGGTGGAAGACCCCCTGCCGGCGTGCGAGCGCCGCGTGCACGCCGTGGCCGAGCTCGTGCGCGAGCGTCATCACGTCGCGTCGCCGCGCGGTGTAGTTGAGCATCACGTAGGGGTGGACCGAGGGCACGGTGTAGGCGCAAAAGGCGCCGCCACGCTTCGCCGGGCGCACCGGCGCGTCGATCCAGCGACCGTCGAAGAACTGACCCACGAGGTCGGCGAGCTCGGGCGAGAACGACGCGTAGGAGTCGAGCACGAGTTCGCGTGCCTCCGCCCAAGGGACGGTCTCCTCGTCCTCGGTGACCGCGGCCATGCGGTCGTAGTCGGCCAGGCGCTCGATCCCGAGCAGCCCGGCCTTGAGGCGATACCACCGCCGCGCGAGCTCGTAGCGTCCGCGCACGGCCTCGATCAGCGCTTGGACCGACTCGTCGCTGACCTCGTTCGAGAGGTTGCGCGCCGCGAGCCAGTTCGGGTAGCCGCGCAGGCGGTCGTCGACCGCCTTGTCGTGCAGCAGCGTGTTGAAGATGTACGCGCGCGTGCGCAGGCCGGGCTCGAGCGCGGCCGTGACCGCCTCGGCGCTCGTGCGCCGCACTTCGCGGTCCGGCGAGTGCAGGCGGGCGAGGGCGATCTCGAGCGACGCCGGCTCGGGCTCGCCGTCGAGCTCGACCTTGATCGCCGAGGTCACCTCGGCGAACAGCCGTCCCCACGCGCTCCGGCCCGTGAGCGCCTTCTCGGCCAGCACGCGCTCCTCGGGCTGGGAGAGCAGATGGTCGCGATAGCGACGCTCCGTGCGCAGGTGGTGGCGACAGAAGTCGAGGCCGTCGGCGCTCAGCAGCTCGTCGGCGCGCTCGTCCTCGAGGGCAGCCCACTCGAGCTCGAAGAAGAGCAGCGTCGTCTGGATCGCGGTGCCGCGCTCGTGCACGCGCTGGAGCAGAGCTCCGCGGGTCGGGTCGGCGGTGTCGGTCGAGAAGCGCAGCTCGGCGTAGGAGCCCGCGCGCCCGACGAGCTCGGACAGCGCCCCAAGCTCGCGCATCGCCTCGACGAGCTGATCGCCATCGAAGCTCGCGACCTTGCCTTCGTAGCGCTCGGCGAACGCGGTCGCCCGCCGCCCGGCCTCGTCGAGCGCCCGCTCTACCCCGACCTCTCCGTCGCCGTCGACGAGCGGATCGAGGTCCCAGGCGGTCGCCTCGAGCTCGGGGTCTTCGAGATCGGAAGCCGACGGTGCACTCACGCTGCGAGCACTCTAATGGCGCGACTTGCGTACGCTCCGGCGACGACCATTCGAACTGGGAGGGGCGCGTCATGGCGGGCAAGCTGGAGGGGCGGACGGTGGCGATTCTGCTGGCGCAAGGGGTCGAGGATCTCGAGTATCACGTGACGCGCATGCGCCTGATCGAGGAGGGCGCCGAGGTGCTCACGGCCGCCACCGACCTCGCGCCGGTCGAAGGCAAGAACGGGTTGGCCGCCGAGCCGGACACGCTGCTCGAGGACGTCGATGCGGACGGGCTGCTCGGGCTCGTCATCCCCGGTGGCTGGGCGCCCGACAAGCTGCGCCGCTCGGCGGCCGTGCTCGACCTCGTGCGCGCCGTCGACCGCGCCGGGAAGCCCGTGGGCATCATCTGCCACGGCGGGTCCGTCGCGATCTCGGCGGGCATCGTGCGCGAGGGCGGGCGCGCCACGGGCTCGCTGGGGATCAAGGACGACCTCGTCAACGCAGGCGCCGCCTGGAGCGACGAGCCGGCCCTGCGCGACGGCAACCTCGTCTGGGGCCGGGTCGTGGCGGACATCCCCGACTTCTGCCGCGAGCTCGTCGCCGCGCTCGTGGAGGCGAGCCAGCGCGAGCTGTCGCCCGCGTGATGGCGGTCGGTGCGCGGCCGCGGTTGGTCGGCATCAACCACGTCGCGCTCGAGGTGGGAGACGTCGACGAGGCGCTCGAGTTCTACGGCGCTCTGTTCGCGCTCGAGTTGCGCGGGCGCTCTGCCCACATGGCCTTCATCGATCTGGGCGATCAGTTCGTCGCGCTCGTGGCCGCGCGCGGCCAGGGTCCCGACCGCGAGCGGCACTTCGGTCTCGTCGTCGACGACAAGGAGGCCGTCCGCCGCGTCCTCGGCGAGGCCGGTATCGAGCCCGAGCCGGGGCGCGGCCTGCGCTTCGCCGACCCCTGGGGCAACAACGTGGAGGTCGTCGACTACGGGGACGTTCAGTTCTCCAAGGCGCCGCAGGTGTTGAGCGGGATGGGCCTCGGCTCGCTCGAGAAGACGCCGGGGACGCTCGCCGAGCTGCGCGAGAAGGGCCTCGAGACCTAGCCGGCGCGCACACGTGCGGATGCGCGCTCGCGCACGACCGCGGCAAAGGCGCCGAACAGCGCCGCGCCCAAGCTCGCCTGGGCGTCGAGGTGGCGCGCGTCGGCGGCACGGGCCTCGGCCTCGCTGACGCCGGCATCCTCGAGCCAGCCCGCTTCCGAGCGATACCAGGTCTCGAGCACGTCGGCATCGACCTCGGGGTGGAACTGGATCCCCCAGGCCACGTCGCCGTGGCGGAACGCCTCGCAGGCGGGGCCGGCGGGCGCAGCCAGCTCGATGGCGCCGGGAGGAAGGGAGAAGCAGTCCTCGTTCCAGTGAAGCGCCATCGCGGGCTCCGGGAGCGAGCTGAAGCAGGGGTCGGCTCGCGCTGCCTGAAGCGGGCGCAGCTCGCGCCAGCCCACCGTCCGCCGCGGCAGCCGAACGATTCGTGCGCCCAGGGCGTGCGCGAGCAGCTGGCCGCCGAGGCAAACCCCGAGCACCGGCGTGCCTGCTTCGGCCGCCTCGCGCAGCAGGCCGACCTCGGCCTCGAGGTAGCCATGCGCACCGAGCTCGCGCACGGACTGCTCGCCGCCGAGCGAGACGAGGCCGTCGAACTCCCGCGCCGCCGGCAGCGCCTCGC
>JACCXP010000178.1 GCA_013696905.1 Thermoleophilaceae bacterium | reverse complement strand
GCGACGACTTCCATGAGTTGCGCGGTGATGTCGGCCTGGCGCTGGCGGTTGGCCGCAAGCGTCAGGTCGTCGATCAGGTCCGACGCGTTGTCCGATGCGCTGCGCATGGCGGTCATGCGGGCTCCGTGCTCCGAGGCGGTCGACTCGAGCAGGGCGCGGTAGATCGATATCTCGACGTAGTCGGGGGCGAGGCGCTCGAGGATCGCCTCGGGGTCGGGCTCGTAGATCCACAGCGACCGGGTCTGGTCGATGTCGGCCCCGCCGGCCTCGCCGTCGCTCGAACGCTCGGCCTCGTCGCCCGCGCGCTCCTCGCCGTCACCGTCAGCCCCGCCTTTCTCGTCCTCTTCTCCGCCGCCCGTGATGTCGGCCTGCGCGAGCGGCAGCAGCGTCTCGTGGCGGACCTCCTGGCTCATCGCCGAGATGAAGCCGTTGTAGAAGATCTCGACGCGATCGACCCGGTCGTCGAGGTAGGCGGCGACCATCTCGTCGGCGATGCCGCGCGCGTCCGAGTAGGCGGGGCGATCGGTGAAGCCGGTGTAGGCGCCCGCGACCTCGAAGCCGCGAAAGCTGAGCGAGGACACGCCGCGGCGCCCCGACGCGTACCAGACGACCTGCTTGCCGTCACGCTCGAGCTCGGCCCTGCGGCGGTTGCCGGCGCGGATGATCTGGGAGTTGAACGAGCCGGCGAGGCCGCGGTCGCCGGTCACGAGCAGCAGGCCGACGCGCTCCACGGAGTCGTGCTCCTGAAGGATCGGCAGGTTGGGGATGTTCTCGGCCGCCTCGACGGCGCGGCGGGTCATGCGCCGGAGCGCGTCGGCGTAGGGGCGCAGCGCCTCGATCCGCTGTTCGGCGCGCCGCAGCCGGGCGGCGGCGACCATCTCCATCGCGCGCGTGATCTTCTCGATGTTCTTGACCGAGGCGATCCGCCCCTTGATGTCCTTCTGGGCGGCCATGGCTGTGGCTAGGCCGGAGTGGCGGCCTGCTCCTCCTCCTCTTCGCGCTCGTCGGTCTCGCCTTCGTCGTCGCCCGAGCGCTGTGCGCGGGCGCCATCGCCGTTGGCGTCGCCCGCGTCACCGTCACCGTCGCCCGAGCTGTCGTCCTCGCGCCCGCGCTCACCCTCCGAGCGCACGCGGTCGGACTCGCCCTCCTCGATCGGCTCGCCCTCCTCGTCGAAGTCGGGGCCGAAGTCGTCGATCGCCTCGGCGATCGCGTCGCCGAGCTGTGACTCGACCTCGTCGCCCCACTCGCCGCCGGCGACCTTCTGCATCAGCTCGTCCTGCTCGGAGTGCAGGCGCTGGAGCATCGCCTCGTGGAACTCGCCGACGCGCTCGACCTTGATCCGGTCGAGGTAGCCGCCGGTGCCCGAGTAGATCGCCGCGACCTGGTCCTCGACGGGCCAGGGCGCGAGCTCGGCCTGGTTCAGCATCTCGACGAGGCGCTCGCCGCGCGCGAGCGTCTGCTGGGTCTCCGAGTCGAGCTCCGAGCCGAACTGGGCAAACGCCTCGAGCTCGCGGAACTGCGACAGCTCGAGCCGCAACCGCCCCGCGACCCGCTTCATCGGGGTGATCTGAGCGTTGCCGCCGACGCGCGACACCGAGACGCCGACGTTGATCGCCGGGCGCACGCCCGAGTAGAAGAGCTTGCCCTCGAGGAAGATCTGCCCGTCGGTGATCGAGATCACGTTCGTCGGGATGTAGGCCGACACGTCGCCGGCCTGCGTCTCGATCACCGGCAGCGCCGTCAGCGAGCCGCCACCGAGCTCGTCGTTCAGCTTCACGGCGCGCTCGAGCAGCCGGGAGTGCAGGTAGAAGACGTCGCCGGGGTATGCCTCACGGCCCGGCGGGCGGCGCAGCAGCAGCGACATCTGGCGGTATGCGTAGGCGTGCTTGGTGAGGTCGTCGTAGATGCACAGCGCAGCCTGGCCGTTGTAGAGGAAGTGCTCGGCCATCGCGCAGCCCGCGTAGGGGGCCATGTACTTGATCGGCGCGGCCTCGTCGGCCGGGGCGGCAACGATGATCGTGTTGTCGAGCGCTCCGTGCTCCTCGAGCGTGCGCGCCACCTGCACGACCGTCGACATGCGCTGGCCGATCGCCACGTAGACGCAGATCAGGTCCTTGTCGCGGTTGTTGATGATCGTGTCGATCGCGATCGCCGTCTTCCCGGTCTGGCGGTCGCCGATGATCAGCTCGCGCTGCCCGCGGCCGATCGGGATCATCGAGTCGACGGCCTTGATGCCCGTCTGCATCGGCTCGGAGACCGGCTGGCGCTGCACGACCCCGGGCGCCTTGAACTCGGCCGGGCGCGTCTCCTCGGTGTTGACGTCGCCCTTGCCGTCGAGTGGGTTGCCGAGCGGATCGACGATCCGTCCGAGCAGCGCCTCGCCGACGGGCACCTGAAGCAGCGAGCCGCTGCGCTTGACGGTGTCGCCCTCCTCGACGGTCTCCCAGTTGCCGAAGAGAACCGCGCCAACGTTGTCCGACTCTAGGTTGAGCGCGAGACCCGTGACGTCGTTCGGCAGCTCGAGCAGCTCCATCGACTGGCACGAGTCGAGCCCATGCACGCGCGCGATGCCGTCGGCGATCGAGAGCACGGTCCCGACCTCGGAGAGGTCGGCCCCGCCCTCGTCCATTCCCTCGATCCGGCTCTTGAGGATCGATGTGATCTCGTCGGGCTTTATCTGCATGTGTGTGTGGTCTCCTTGGGCGGCGGTCGTCTCAGGCGGCCGAGGCCACTTGCTTGCGAAGTCTGTCCAGGCGATTGCGCACGCTGGCGTCGAGGATCATGTTGCCAACCCGCAGCACCAGGCCTCCGAGCACGTCGGGATCGACCTGGCTCGTTAGCTCGACGTGGCGGCCGGTCTGCTCCTCGATCTGCTTGCCGATGCCCTCGAGCGTCCGCTCATCGAGCTCGACGGCGCTCGTGACCGAGACCGAGATCAGCTTGTTCTCCTCAGCCCAGAGCGACTCGAACGCGCGCCGCACGCGGAAGATGACCGGCATGCGGTGGCGCTCGGCGAGCAGGCCGAGGAAGCGCAGGAAGCGCTCGTCGGCGCCGTCGATGGCGCGTTCGATGCCGTCGATCTTCTCCCGCGACGAGAAGTACGGCGAGAAGAAGAACACCTGCAGCTCGTGGTTTCCCTCGAGCTCGTCGGCGAACTGGGCGAGCTGTTCGCGGATCTCGTCGAGGACGCCGTGCTCCTGCGCGACCTCGAACAGCGAGCGCGCGTAGACGCGGGCGATCTCGTCCAACTACTTGCCCTCGCCGTTGCCGCGCCCGGCGGGCGCAAGCGTCGAGAAGTCGACTTCTTCGAGCGCCTCGTCGATCAGCCGCCGGTGGTCCTCGTCGTCGAGCGACTTGCGCGTGACCTTCTCGGTCGCGATCACCGTCAGGTTCGCGACCTCCTTGCGGATCTCGCCGAGCGCCCGGCGCGTCTCGGACTCGATCTCGCGGCGCGCGCGCGCCAGGATCTCCTCGCTCGTCTCCTTGGCGTGGGCCTTGGCATCGTCCTCGACGCGATCCGCGGCCTTGCGCGCACGGGCGACGATGTCCTCGGCCTGCTGACGCGCCTCACGCAGCCGCTCGCGGTACTCCTCGAGCAGCTGATCGGCCTCGCGGCGGGTGCGCTCGGCGGCGTCGATCGATCCCTCGATCGCCAGCCGACGCTTGTCGAGCGCCTCGCCGATGCGCGGGAACGCGTACTTGCGCAGGACGGCGAGCGTGATGAAGAAGACGAGCAACGTCCAGATCATCAGCCCGAGGCCGGGCGAGACGAGGAACGAGCCCTCGCCGCCGCCCTCCTGGGCGACCGGCAGCGTGGTGAGGAGGTCGGCGAGCATCGGTCTAGGCGATGAAGAAGGCCACGAGCGACATCAGCAGGCCGTAGAACACGATCGCCTCGGTGAGGGCGAAGCCGAGCCACATGATCGACTGGATCTCGCCGCGCATCTCGGGCTGGCGGGTGACCGACTCGATCACCTTGCCGAATATGTAGCCGACGCCGATGCCTGGCCCGATCGCGGCGATCGCGGTGCCGAGGCCTAGCGCGAGCGCCTTCTGGCCCTCCGCGCCGCCCTGGGCGATGACTGTGATGACTCCGAGTAGGTCCATGTGGATCTCCTTAGTGCTCCTCGGCGACGGCCTCGCCGAGGTAGATGGCTGACAAGAGGGCGAAGATGAAGGCCTGGAGCGACGCGACCAGGCCGACCTCGAAGACGTAGAAGGCAAAGCCCACCGGCAGCGTGACGATGCCCACGATCGTCGAGCCGAGCAGCACCGCGAGGCCGCCGGCCATGATCAGGATCAGCAGGTGCCCGGCGAGCATGTTGGCGAACAGTCGCGCCGACAGCGACGCCAGGCGGAGGAACTGCGAGATCACCTCGATCGGCGCGACCAGCGCGACCACTGGACCGCTGACCCCGGACGGCACCCAGCCCTTGAAGTAGCGCACGAAGCCCTTGGCCCGGATCCCCTCGTAGTGGTACGAGAGCCAGACCACGAGCGTCAGCGCGAGCGGCACCGAGAAGTTGGCCGTGGCGGCGTAGAGCGCGAACGAGGGGATCTCGATCCCAAGCACGGCGACCGGGTGCTCGGAGTTGGTCGGCAGCGGGATGTAGCCGATCATGTTGCTGAACCAGATGAACAGGAACAGCGTGCCGATGAACGGGAACCAGCGGTTGGCCATGCGGGAGTCCATGTTGTCGCGCGTGATCGTGTTGCTTGCGAGGTCGTAGGCCATCTCGACGGCGGTCTGCACGCGGTTGGGCTTGTCCTGCATGCGACGGGCGATGTAGACCATCGTCCCGCACGTCGCAAGCGCGGCGAGCACGAGGTAGAGCACCGCCTTGTTGATCGAGAGGTCGATGCCGGCGACCTCGATCGGGATCCACGGATCGAGCCTGAACTCGTTCTGCGGCATGAACTTCTCCTCGCCTTGGGCGAGGGCGAGCGCCGGCGACGACAGAAGGAGTGCGAGTGGCGCGAGCGCGGCGAGCGCGCGTTGCCTCACGCAGCCACCCCGCGCAGGATCAGCCGGCTCGTGAAGTAGGTCGTGAAGAGGACGAGGATCAGCAGCGCCGCCGCGAGCCCGGCGTCTTCTCCGGCGACGAGGCCGATCGCGAGCACCGCGAGCGCCGTGAGCCAGGCGCGACCCATCGAGCCGCCGGCGACCAGGCCGACGACCGCTCGCGGATCCTCCGCTGCCTCGGCGCGCTTCTGAAGCGCGTCGCCGATCAGGCGCTGGACGACCCATGCAACCGACGCCGCCGCCCATCCCACGAGCGGCAGGCCGCCCAGGACGAACACGATCAGCGCGAGGGCGAGCACGACGAGGTCGAGATGTCGGATCACCACCATGGCTATGCCCGGCTCAAATGTTCTTGAAGCGCGAATAGACGAGCACGAACCCGAGCACGAGCCCCACGAATCCGCCTGCCACCGCAAGCGGCGCCGCCGCTCCCACGAGCGTTCCCACGCCGAAGCCGACGGCGGCGCAGACGACGATCGTCATCAGCAACATGATCCCCGCCGCTGCTGCGGATCCGCTCGGTGGCTGGCTCAAGGAGGTGGGGCTCTCTGCGCATGAAAGGGCACTCGAGCCGACGGCCGTGGAATCCGCCTGCCGAATCGGCTTCGAGACTTGATTCGAGGGTACACGAGGGGGGACTTTGTAACAACTTTGTGACAGTGTGAGCGGGACCGGCGAATGCTCGCCTCAGTCGCCCGCGATCCAATCGAGCGGCAGCTGCGCCCGCTTCCTCCCCATCAATGCGACGTAGTAGATCGGATCGCCCTTCACCGACAGGCGGTGGCGGTAGCGGACCGAGGCTCGCTGTTCCATGACGCCCTCTTGGACCATGCGCGTGACGAGCTCGCCGATGCCTCCCTCGTCCTGGTCTTGGAGCAGGTCGCGCTTGACGTTGAAGGCGATCCACCCGCCGTCGGAGACCAGGTTGAAGGCCTCGGCGAACGCCCGCGGCGGCACCTCGTCGAAGCTGAGCGCCGCCACCAGCGTGAGGCAGTTGAAGCGCTCGTCCTCGAGCCGGCGGCGGACGTCCGGCGCCATGTCGGTCAGGTCTGCGACGACGTAGTGCCGGTAGAGGCCGGGGCGATCGCGCTGCGCGGCATCGGCGGCCTCGACGATGTTGTCGACGCCGGTCAACGACTCGACGCCCCTGGCCGCGAGCTCCTCGCCCATCATGCCGTTGCCCGCGGCGAAGTCGAGCACGGTGAGGTTGGCCATCTGCTCGCCCTCGCTGTCGAGCAGGGTGGCCAGCACGGTGGCCATCGTGCGCGGCGACCGGCACCGGAGCTCGCCGTCGATGAGCTGCTCGTAGAGGCCGGGGATCGAGAAGATCTGCTCGTAGTCGTGGATGCGCAGCCGGCGCCGATCGCCGCCTGCCACGACCTCGAACCACTCCTCGTCCTGGTCGACGTCGGGGTGGTGCCCCGAGGGCAGGCGGATGTCGTGGGTTTGGGTCAATGCGCCAGGACTGTAGGCGGCGAGCGCAGGCCGTGCTCGACCAGCCCGGCCGGCTACGGCGCCGCACCCGCCAGGCGCACGACCAGGTCCGCTCGCGAGCGCGTCACAGCGACCATGCGCGTGTTGCGCTCGTCGCTGCCGAGAGCCCACGCGCGGGCCTCCTCGCTCGACTTGCCGTACGCCTCGTGCCGAGCGACGAGGCGGTGGACGCGGAGCTCGTCGTCCAGATCGCAGAACCACGTCTCGTCGAGCAGCGGACGGACAGCCGCCCACGGCGGCGAGTCCACGAGCAGGTAGTTGCCCTCGGTCACGACCAACCGCACGGCGGGCTCGACCGCCACCGCCGCGGCGACGGGCTCCTCGATCTCGCGCTCGAAGCGCGGCGCGTACACGGTCTCTGTGCCGGGCTCGCGCAGTCGACGCAGGAGCGCCACGTAACCCGCGCCGTCGAAGGTGTCAGGCGCGCCCTTGCGCTCGCGCCGACCGAGGCGCGCGAGCTCCCCGTTTGCGAGGTGAAAGCCGTCCATCGCCACGACGGATGCTTCGGGGCCGAGCGCGCGCGCGATCGCGGTCGCGAGATGCGACTTCCCGGCCCCAGGGGCGCCGGTGATGCCGAGCAGGCGGCGGGGCCCGGACCGCGCCAGCGCACGTGCCCGTTCGATCAGCTCCTCGAGGCTCGTGGCATGCGGTGGGGCGGCAGTCGTGCCTTTCCTCCCCATGGCCATACCCTACGGTCGATGTGGGCCCAGGCGACGCTTCGGCTAGCGCCGCGCCGGCGCGGATTTCATCTGGTCACGGGTGAGATCGAGGCTGGTGTGCCGGGCCTCGAGCGGATGCGAATCGGGATCGCTCACCTGTTCCTGCGCCACACCTCGGCCTCGCTCGCCCTCAACGAGAACGCGAGCCCAGAGGTGCTGCGCGACTTCGGCTCTTTCTTCGACGCC
>JACCXP010000107.1 GCA_013696905.1 Thermoleophilaceae bacterium | reverse complement strand
CCCGCAGAGTAAGTCGCGGGCGTGGCGCCGACGAGACCGCCTGACGAGCTTGGCCCCGCCGTCCGGCTACGAGGCTCGGGCGGCGCTCGACTCCGACTCCCGGTCGCCGGCCGGATCGGCGTCACCGCCACCGACGCCGCGGGCAGTGGCCTCGACCGTCGCCTGCTGTGTGTCTGGCGAGACAGTCACGACCCGTGGCCGACGCTCGGCGGGCTTTGGGATCCGCACACTCAGCACGCCGCGGGCGAACGACGCGGTCACCGCATCCGGGTCGATGCCCTCGGGCAACGTCAGCGTACGGCTGAAGCGACCGAACGAGCGCTCCACGCGGTGCCAGCCGCGCTCGCTTCGCTCGTGCTCGGCCTTGCGCTCGCCGGAGACCGTGAGCGCGTTGTCGCGGATCTCGATCCGGACGTCGTCCTCGCTCATACCCGGCACATCGGCCTTGAGGACGAAATGGTCGTCTGCCTCGACCAGGTCCATCGCTGGCGACCAGCGCTGCTGAGAGAGTCCGTCGGAGCCAGTCAAGAGCGTGTCGAAGAGCCGGCTCATCTCAGTCGAGAAGGGATCCGGCCGCATGACGATCGACACGAACATCACCTCCTAAGGTTGCTGTTGATGCCTCGGGACTCATCATAAAACCTTAGTGGTGGCTTGACAAGTCCTGACCGCTACTCAGGGTCGAGCAGCGACCGGCCGGTCATCTCGTTGGGCTGCTCGACGCCGATCAGCTCGAGCGCGGTCGGCGCCACGTCGGCGAGCGCGCCGCCAGCGCGCAGGGCCTCGACCAGCGCCGTGACGATCAGCGGCACGGGGTTCTTCGAGTGCGCGGTGTCGACCTCTCCCTGCTCGTCGAGCATGCGGTCGGCGTTGCCGTGATCGGCCGTTATCAAGCACGCGCCGCCGCGCTCGTGGACCGCCGCCACGACGAGCCCGAGGCACTCGTCGACGGCCTCGACGGCGGCGACGGCGGCCTCGATCACGCCCGTGTGGCCGACCATGTCGGCGTTTGCGAAGTTGATCACCGCAAATCCGTAGTCGCTGTCGCGGAAGCGCTCGACAAAGGCGTCGGCGGCCTCGCGAGCGCTCATCGCCGGCTTCTCGTCATAGGTCTTGACGTCGCGCGGGGAGTCGACCAGCGCACGCTCCTCGCCGTCGTAGGGATCCTCCTCGCCGCCGTTGAAGAAGTAGGTCACATGCGCGTACTTCTCGGTCTCCGCGACGTGCAGCTGGGCGATGCCGCGGTCGGCCAGCACGCGCGCGATCGTGGTCGCCGGCCGATGCGGCGGGAACGCCACCGGGTAGTCCCAGTGCTCGCGGTACTCGGTGAGCGTGACGAGGAGCGGGTCGGCCGCGTGGCCGCGGTCGAAGCCGTCGAAGTCGCGCTCGCCGAGCGCGGCGGTGAGCTGGCGCGCGCGGTCGGAGCGGAAGTTGAAGCAGACGACGCCGTCGCCAGAGCGGATCCGCCCCTCCTCCCCGACCAGCGTCGGCTGGATGAACTCGTCGGTCTCGTCGCGCTCGTAGGCGGCCTCGACGGCTTCCTTGCCGGTGGCCACCTGCGGCACCTCGGAGCGGCCGTGGACGATCGCGTCGTAGGCGCACTGGGTACGGTCGAAGCGGCGGTCGCGGTCCATCGCGTAGAAGCGCCCGCTGACCGTGGCGACGCGGCCCCCGGCGCCTGACAGCCAGCCCTCGGCCCGCTCGATGTGGCCCGCGCCCGTGTGCGGCTGAGTGTCGCGGCCGTCCGTGAACGCGTGCAGCACGACGTCCTCGACGCCGCGCGCGGCGGCAAGCTCGATCAGCGCGCGCAGATGATCCATGCTCGCGTGGACGCCGCCGTCCGAGACAAGGCCGAGCAGGTGCAGCCGCCCGCTCTCGCCGGCGGCCGTGAAGGCCTGCTCGAGCGCATCGTTCTCGGCGAGCGACCCGTCCGCGACGGCGTCGTCGATCCGCTTCAGATCCTGCGGCACGACCGCCCCGGCGCCGAGGTTGAGGTGGCCGACCTCGGAGTTGCCCATCTGTCCCGCCGGCAGGCCGACTACCTCGCCGCTCGTCTCGAGCGTCGTGTGCGGGTGGCGCTCCCAGAGCTCGTCGAAGACCGGGGTGTCGGCCTGCTCGACGGCGTTGCCCGGCCCGGCCTCCGCGAGCGCCCAGCCGTCGAGCACGACCAGGCAGACGCTCGCGACCGGCGGCTCACCCGGGCCGTCGGGGAGGCTCACGGCGCGGCGGCCGCGACGATCTTCGCGAAGCCGTCCGGATCGAGGCTCGCGCCGCCGACGAGCGCGCCGTCGACGTCGGGCTGGCCGAGCAGCTCGGCGGCGTTCTCGGCCTTGACGCTGCCGCCGTAGAGCACGCGCACGGCCTCGGCAGCCGGGCGCGAGCGATCGCCCACGAGCGCGCGCACGAACGAGATCGCCTCCTGGGCCTGCTCAGGGGTGGCGCTCTTGCCGGTGCCGATCGCCCACACCGGCTCGTAGGCGATCACGACCTCCGCAAGGCGCTCCAGCGGGACCTTCTCGAGCGCCTCCTGCACCTGGCTGCGCAGCCTGCGCTCCATGTCGCCCTGCTCGCGCTCTTCGTCGGTCTCCCCGACGCACAGGATCGGCTGGAGCCCCGCCGCGAGCGCCGCCGGCACCTTCTCCTGGAGACCGCGGTCGGTCTCGCAGAAGTGGAGCCTGCGCTCGGAGTGCCCGAGCACGACGCCGGTCACGCCGAGCTCCACGAGCATGGGCGCCGAGACCTCCCCGGTGTAGGCGCCCTCGTCTTGCTGGTGCATGTTCTGGGCGCAGACCCGCAGGTCGCTGCCGGCCGCCGCGGAGACGACGGCCTCGAGCGCGGTGAACGGGACGCATACGCCGACCTCGATCCCCCCACCGGCGGGGAGCAGAGGCAGCAGCGCCTCGATGTGCGTGCGGGCCTGCGACAGCGTCTTCGCCATCTTCCAGTTGCCCGAGATGTAGGGGCGACGACCGTGCTCAGGCATCGTCGAGGGCCTCCACGCCCGGCAGCGACTTGCCCTCGAGCAACTCGAGCGACGCTCCGCCGCCTGTCGAGAGGTGATCGACGCGGTCGGCGAGGCCGAACGAGACGAGCGCCGCTCCCGAGTCCCCGCCGCCGACCACCGTCGTCCCCGCCGCCGCCGCGACGGCCGCTGCCACCGCGCGCGTGCCGGAGGCGAACGGCTCGAGCTCGAAGGCGCCCATCGGGCCGTTCCAGAAGACCGTCCCGGCGGCGGCGATCTCGCCTCCGTAGCGCTGGGCCGTCGCGGCGCCGATGTCGAGGCCCATCCAGCCGTCGGGAACCTCCGTGCCCTCGAGCTCGCGGTGCGAGGCGTCCTCGGCGAACGAGTCGCCGAGCACCAGGTCGCTCGGCAGCAGCAGGCGGCAGTCCGAGCCCTCGGCGCGCTCGAGCGCGCGCTCGGCGAGCGGGATCCCCTCTTCCTCGACCAGCGAGTCGCCCGTGGACTGGCCCCGGGCGCGAAAGAACGCGAAGCACATCGCGCCACCGATCAGGATCGCGTCCGCGAGCTCGAGGAAGCGCTCGATCAGCGCGATCTTGTCGGTCACCTTCGCGCCCCCGAGCACGACCACGAACGGCGGGGCGGGGGACTCGACGATGCCGAGCAGCGTCGAGACCTCGCGCTCGAGCAGGAGGCCCGCCGCGGACGGGAGGTGCTCGGTGACGCCGACGGTCGAGGCGTGCGCGCGGTGGGCCGCGCCGAAGGCATCGTCCACGTAGACGTCGGCGAGCGCCGCGAGCTCCTGCGCGAGCGCGGGGTCGTTCTTCGTCTCGCCGGACTCCCAGCGGGTGTTCTCGAGCACGAGCACCTCGCCGGGCTCGAGCGCCGATGCCATCCGCCGCGCCTCGCTGCCGACCACCTCGGGCGCCTGGCGCACTGGTACGCCGAGCAACTCCGAGAGCTGCTCCGAGGCGGGCTTCAGCGAGGTCTCGGGGTCGTGTCCCTTCGGACGGCCGAGGTGGGAGCAGAGCACGAGCCGCGCGCCGCGCCCGCGCAGCTCCTCAATCGTCGGCAGGGCGGCACGGATGCGCGAGTCGTCGGTCACGCGACCGTTCTTCAGCGGCACGTTGAAGTCGACGCGCACGAGCACGCGGTCGCCCTCTCTGAGCTCGAGCTGTCCCAGCGTCCGCTTCGCGAACGCCACCCGCGGCGGCGTCACCGCGGCGTCGCCACCCCCGCGAGCACCCGCTGCGCCAGATCCACCAGCCTGTTCGAGTAGCCCCACTCGTTGTCGTACCACGCGAGCACCTTCACGACGGTGCCGCCCACGACCATCGTCAGACCTGAGTCGAAGACCGCCGAGTACGCCGAGCCCGCGATGTCGCTCGAGACGAGCGGATCCTCCGAGTACTGCAGGATCCCCTCGAGCGGTCCGGCGTCGGCGCGCTCGCGGAAGGCGGCGTTGACCTCCTCGGCGCTCGTCTCGCGAGCGACGTGACAGGTGAGGTCGACCACCGAGCCGGTCGGGATCGGAGCGCGCACCGCGACGCCGTTCAGCTTGCCGTCGAGCTCGGGGATGACCGCTCCGATCGCCTTGGCCGCGCCGGTGGAGGTGGGCACCAGGTTGATCGCCGCCGCCCGGGCGCGCCTGAGGTCCTTGTGTGGGGCGTCGTGCAGGTTCTGATCGGCCGTGTAGGCGTGGATCGTGTTCATGACGCCCGCCTCGATGCCGACCGAGTCGTTGAGGATCTTCGCGACGGGAGCGAGGCAGTTGGTCGTGCAGGAGGCGTTCGAGATCACCTCGTGGCGGTCGGCGTCGTAGGCGTCGTCGTTGACGCCCGGTACGAGCGTCACGTCGGCGCCCTTCGCGGGCGCCGAGATGATCACCTTGTGGGCGCCTGCGGCGAGGTGCTTGGCGGCGCTTTCGCGGTCGGTGAAGAGCCCGGTCGACTCGATCACGACGTCGGCGCCGACGTCCGACCACGGCAGCGCGCCGGGGTCTCGCTCGGAGAAGACGGGCAGCTCCCGACCGTCGACGACGATGCCCGATTCGGTCGCCTCGATCGTGCCGGGGAACGGACCGAGCAGCGAGTCGTACTTGAGCAGGTGCGCGAGCGTCTGCGTGTCGGTGATGTCGTTGACGCCGACCCATTCGATGTCGGCGCCCTGCGCGTGGGCGGCGCGGAAGACGTTCCTGCCGATGCGGCCGAAGCCGTTGATGCCGGCGCTCAGGGCCATGGCAAGTTCCTTTCGCGGAGGCGGGGCGCCTGAATGTATCAGCGGCGACGGCGCTCGACCGCCCCGCTCACGGCCGTCGCGGCGGCTTGTCGACATCGCGATGGATGACCTCGATCGCGAACTCGTCGCGCTCGCCGTAGAGCCCGGCGAGGTGCTCGGCGATCACGACCGAGCGGTGCCGCCCGCCGGTGCATCCGATGCCGACGGTCAGGTGCGCCTTGCCCTCGGAGAGGTAGGCCGGCAACAGGTAGTCGAGCAGCGGCACGAGCCGCTCGTAGAAAGCCTCGATGCCGCTCGTGGCGTTGACGTAGTCGATCACCGGCGAGTCCTGGCCGGTGAGGTAGCGCAGGTCAGGCTCGTAGTAGGGGTTCGGCAGGAAGCGGACATCGAAGGCGAGGTCGACCTCGCGCGGCGCGCCATGCTTGTAGCCGTAGGTCAGGAAGGTGATCGCCATCTTGCCGGCATCGCCGCGCGGCAGCATCTTGTCGGCGATCACGCGCCGCAGCCGCTGCGCCGTCAGGTCGGTGGTGTCGATGCGCACGTCGGCGCGCTCCTTGAGCGGCTCGAGCAGCTCTCGCTCGACCTCGATCCCGCCCTTGACCTGGCCGTTGGGGGCCAAGGGGTGGCGGCGGCGGGTCTCCTTGTAGCGGTCGATCAGCACGTCGTCGGCGGCCTCGAGGAACAGCAGCCGGTGAGGGGTGCCGGCCTGGCCGAGCTCCTCGAGCGCCCGTTCGAGCTCGTCGAAGTACTGGCCCCCGCGGACGTCGCAGACGATCGCCGCGCGCTCGACGCGGTGGCCCTCGTGCGCGAACAGCTCCGTGATCGAGCGCATCAGCTCAGGCGGCAGGTTGTCGACGCAGAAGTAGCCGGCGTCCTCGAAGCAGGCCATCGCCTGCGACTTGCCGGCGCCGGAGAAGCCCGAGATGACGACGAAGTCCTCGATGTGTCCGACCTTTCTAGAGCGCGGCCAGGACGGGTTCTCCGCTAGCCCGTCTTGTGGACGTGGGAGTGGATGTCGCGAGCAACCTTGCCCGGGAGGCCGGGCACCGCCTCGAGCTCCTCGCGGCTCGCGGTCAGGAAGCGCTCGGGCGAGCCGAAGTGGTTGAGCAGCAGGCGCTTGCGCGCCGCTCCCACGGCCGGCAGGTCGTCGATGATCGAGCGCGTCATCGCCCGGTCGCGCCGACCGCGGTGGAACTCGATCGCGAAGCGATGGGCCTCGTCGCGGACTCGCTGGAGCAGCTGCAGCTCGGGCGAGCCGGGCGGCATCAGCAGGGGATCGGGGAGTCCCGGCAGGAAGAGCTCCTCGATCCGCTTGGCCAGCGAGACGACGACGACGCCGAGGTCGCGGAAGGGCTCGAGTGCGCGCAGACCCGACGACAGCTGGCCCTTGCCACCGTCGATCACGATCAGCGCCGGGATCGCGGCGAAGGCGGAGTCGTAGGTCTTCTCGTGCGGCGAGCGCTCGCGCTGGGCGACGTACTGGGCCATCCGCCGCGCCAGCACCTCGCTCATGGCCGCGAAGTCGTCCTGTGAAGCGTCGCGGATCTTGAAACGCCGGTAGTCGGCCTTCTTCGGCGCCCCGCCCTCGAAGACGACCATCGACGCCACGGTGTGGGTCTCGCCGAGGTTCGAGATGTCGAAGCACTCGATCCGCATCGGGATCGCCTCCATGCCGAGCGCGCGCTGCACGCCCTCGAGCGACTGGATCCGCTGCGAGCGGCGGTGCTCGGAGCGCAGGCGGTCCTGGTCGAGCGCCAGGCGCGCGTTGCGCTCGGCGAGCTCGAAGATCCGCCGCTTGTCGCCGCGCTCGGCGTGGCGGAGCTCGACCGGCCCGCCGCGGCGCTCGGCCAGGGCCTCGGCGAGCGCCTCCGTGCGCTCGAGCCCACGGGGCACGATCACCTGAGGCGGGATGGCGGGCGAGGCGGCGTAGTACTGGAGCAGGAACTCCTCGGCGACCTCGGCCTCGTCGCGCGCGGCGGCGTTCTCGAGGTAGAAGCTCTGGCGGTCCGCCAAAACGCCGTCGCGCACCTGGAAGACCTGCGCGTTCGCGTCCGTCCCCTCCGCCGCCACCGCGACCGCGTCGAGCGTGCCGACGCCGGCGTTCGCGATGCGCTGGCGCTCGAGCAGCGAGCGCACGGCCTTGAGGCGGTTTCGCAGCAGCGCGGCCTGCTCGAAATCCTGCTCGGCCGCGGCGGCTCCCATCTGCTGCTCGAGGTCGCGCTCGATCTGCGCGTAGCGGCCCGACAGGAAGGCGACGATCGACTCGACGCTCGCGCGGTACTCCTGCTGCGAGACGTAGCCGACGCACGGCGCCTGGCAGCGCTTGATGAAGTAGTCGAGGCAGGGGCTGCCCGACGCCCGCCCGGGCTCGGCGCCGTCGCAGGTGCGGTACTGGAACACCTTGCCGAGCAGGTCGAGCGTCTCGCGCACGCGCTTGGCGTTCGAGAACGGACCGAAGTAGGCGCGTCCGCGACGATGGCGCTCGCGTGTGAAGTAGGCGCGGGGGAAGTCCTCGTCGAGCGAGATTGCGATGTAGGGGTACGACTTGTCGTCGCGCAGCCGCACGTTGAAGCGCGGCCTGTACTGCTTGATGAAATTCTGCTCCGCGAGCAGCGCCTCGGCCTCGCTCTGGGTGACCACGAACTCGATCGACTCGGCGGTGTCGATCATCTCCTGCGTCCCGCGGGTCGACGGGTTCGAGAAATGGGAGGCCACCCGCTTGCGGATCGACTTGGCCTTGCCGACGTACATGACGCGCCGCTTGCCGTCGCGAAAGAGGTAGACGCCGGGAGCGTCGGGGAGGCCGCGGCGCTGCTCGGCGAGGCGCTCGTCGCGGCCGGCCTGCTGCTCGATCTGCTCTGTATGCGTGGCGCTCATGATGGGGGCGCCAGGCAGCAGAAGCGCCCCGGGCCCTCATGGATCGAGGATACGCAGGCGGGCGGGCGGCCCGAACGACACCCCGCTCCCTGCGGGCGATCGCCGCTCGAGTCTTGGGCCGCCTACCGGACCCTGAGCGTGAGAATCGTCACGGAAGGAGCTCGAAGCCGGTCGCGTGGGACGGCACGACGACGGACAGGTGGCGTCGGTCAAACGAGGCGACCGTCGTGATGCCAAGACGCTCAGCCGCAGCAACCAGGGAGGCGTCCACGGTTCCGAGCGGTAGGTCCCGGTAACGGGCGACGAGCTCGGCGATACGCAGCCAATCCGGGGCGTCGACGGGCTCCGGTAGGTACGTGCCGCTGGCAAGATTGCCGAGAAACGCGATCTCCGCCGCTGGGGCCAGACGCGTTGACATCAGGTAGGCGACCTCGGCGACCACGAGCATCGGAACGAGCAGAGGGCCCGGATGGTTCTCGAGCAGCTCGCGCGAGGCCCCGTGATGGGCATCCCGGACGTCGAAGATCGCGTACAGCGGCCCGGCGTCGACGATCAGCGGCGGCCGCCCCACTCTTCTCGGAGGATCTCCTCGATCCGCTCGGAGACGTCGGATCGCCCGCTGCTGAACTCCCCCGCTCCGGAGATCCGGCGGCGGCTGCCCGCGACGGCCCCGAGATGCGCCTCGAGCGCCTCGCGCGTGATCGCCGAGATCGTCGTCGCGCGGCGGGCGGCCTCGTGGCGCAGGCGAGCGTCTAGCTCGTCGGGGATCTTCACGGTCGTGCGGCGCATGTGTATGCCAGCATATCCAGCTCACTCGACGAGGCGCACGTCGAAGAGCAATCCCGTCAGGTCCCCGGCGCCGCCGAGCAGGCCGAGGATCTTGGCGACGTAGGAACGCGTCTCGGCGAACGGCGGCACGCCGCCGTGCGCAGCCACCGCCCCGGGGCCTGCGTTGTAGGCGGCGAGCGCGAGCGCCACGCTCCCGAAGCGGTCGAGCAGCCCGCGCATCATGCGCGCCTGCGCCTCGATCGCCGCCTCCGCGTCGAAGGGATCGCGCAGCCCGTACGCACGCGCGGTCCCGGGCATGAACTGGGCGATGCCCTCGGCGCCGGCCGCACTGCGTGCAAACGGATTGAAGTTCGACTCGGCGAAGAGCTGCGCGGCGAGCAGGTTCATCGGCACGTTGTGGCGCAGCGCTGCGCGCGCGATCGGGTCGTGGAAGCGCTCGGGCACGAACGCAGGTAGGCCGTGATGGATGCGCCCGTGGTCGCCCCCGTCCGGCTCCCACGAGCCGCGCTCGTACTGGGCCGGCACGTCGCGCGGGTTGGCCCCGTAGCCGAAGTGCCACGGCTCCCAGGCGTATCGCTTGATGAACACCTAGCACCGTTAGCGGCGTCGGGGTTCCCTCCACCTAGAGTTCGACGCCTATCGAACTGCGCGCGGGGCCCGCTCGCGGGAGACTCAGGGCCGGATGCGCTCGACCGGCACCCCTAGGGCGTCGGCCAGCTTCTGCCACGAGGAATCGGCCAGACGAGCACCGCCCTCGGCCGAGCTGATCTTCTGCCGCGACAACCCGGAGCGCGTCGCCACGCTACCCCTGAGTGCTGCTCGTGCCTCAAAGCGGGAGCCGGGATGCTGCCCGGCGCAGCCGACTCAAGCGCGGGGCCCCGTACTGACGGGACGATGC
>JACCXP010000106.1 GCA_013696905.1 Thermoleophilaceae bacterium | reverse complement strand
GGCGCCCTGCGCGCGCGCACGTCGCGGCTCGAGCTCGCCGGGGAGGCGCTCGCGGCGCGGCGCGAGCAGGCATTGCTCGCACACGCGGCCGGTCTGCGAGCGAGCGATCCCGACCGCACGCTCGAGCGCGGCTTCGCGCTCGTGCTAGACGCCTCCGGTGAGCCGCTCGAGACGGCGGATGCCGTGCGCGCCGCCGAGCGCTTCGACCTGCAGCTGGCCGGTGGGCGCGTGGGCGCCCGCGTGAGCGAGCGTTGAGCGCTGAGCAGCTCACCTACGAGGCCGCGGTGGCACGGCTCGAGGAGATCATCGCCCGGCTCGACTCGAACCAGGCGGGACTGCGCGAGACGCTCGACCTCTGCCGTGAGGGCAAGGGCCTGATCGAGTTCGCCGCCGCCGAGCTCGAGGCTGTCGGCCAGGGACTCGAGGAGCTGCGACTCGACGAGCTGATCGAGCGCCTGGACGGGGCAGGCCCGCGCGCTGAGCCCGTGGCGCGATGACCCCGGATCCGCAGCTGCCTGGTCGATGGCGGCGCGGCCGCTCTTCCGTCGGGAGCCGTCCCTACCGTCCAGTGCGTTCGCAGGCGATCTCGAAGGGAGCACCCACCCGGATGCCACTCTGCTTCATCGATCCAAGGGAAGCCATCCGCGTGGTGGCGGATTCGATCGGTCGCGAGGCCCGCCGGCAGCTGCTCGGAGAGGTCGTGCACGCGTGGGTCGACGAGATCCCCGAGGACGAGCTCGAGGTGCACTACGCGAAAGCCGTCGACGACCTCGACGACGACGACCTCTCGATGCTCGCCGCCTGGCACGCCACACTCGATGTCGGCCATCCGATCGCCAACAAGGAGTTCCTCGTCGGCGCGTTCCGCAACCTCGGCGAGCTGCGCCGCGAGGCGCTCAAGATCGCCGCCGGCTTCCGCGGCGAGGAGGCCTTCGACGCCGGCGTCACCGAAGAGCAGGCGCTCGAGACGGTGTTGCCGTGGCTGTCGGAGGAGCGCACCAAGGCGCTGGCGGCCGAAGCCGTCGAGTTGTACTGCTGGGACCGCCTCGGCTCGAATAACTAGGGCTCGCCCCGGATACCGGCGCCACTCGGCGTCCTCGGTCGCTCGCGTGCTGAAGCACGCGTCGCTCCCTGCGTCCTGGACTGGCTTGGTCTCCGGGGCTCGAGCTAAGAGGCTGTAGTGCGAAGAAGGCGCCGCCCGCTGTGGTTGCTTCTCGGCGTCCTAGTCTTGGTCGCCGGCAGCGCGAGCGTGGAGGCCTTGATGGGCTCCCAGGCGTGGGTGGCGGATCGCCCGGTGGCCGCTGGGACGGATGAGGTCGTACGGGTTGTCGATGGGGACACGGTGGTCCTGCGCTCGGCGGGGAAGAGCAGGCTGATCGGGGTCGACACGCCGGAGGTCTTCGGCGAGCAGGAGTGCTACGGGCGCGAGGCGTCGGCGTTCGCGAAGCGGATCTTGCGCCAGGGACTGAGGGTGGGCGTCGAGCGCGACGTGGAGGACCGCGATCGGTATGGCCGCACGCTGATCTACCTGCGGCTTCCGGATCGCCGGTCCTTCAACGAGCTGCTCGTGAGCGAGGGGGTTGCGGTGCCGCTGACTATCCCGCCGAACGTGCGCCATGCCGAGCGCTTCCGCACGCTCGCCCGCAGCGCGCGCGACCGCGGCGCCGGGCTGTGGTCGGCGCGCGCCTGCGGCGGCGACCCCGACCGTCCGGTCGCCTAAGGCGGGTAGCGCATCCGCCGGTCTCCCGCGCCCCAGCTCGGGACCGAAGCGGGCCACGCCGGAGCGAAAGCCTTCGGGGTCGACCGGGTCGTAGCTGAACGTCGGATCGGAGATGCTGACGCGGCGCACCGCCGCATCGTGGCAGCCCGCCTACCTGCGCCCCCGCCGCGCCCCGGGGGTCGCCTCGAGGCGACGGCGGTCACGCTTGGTGGGGCGCGCACCGCCCTGAGGGCCCGGCGGTCGGGCGAGCCGGCTCTCGGCGGCATCGCGCTCGCGCGCCGCCCGGCTCTCGACGGTCTCCTCGTAGAGGTGCGCTGCCTCGCTCGCTGGCCCCCGACGCTGAGCCGTCCCGCTCACGACGATCTCGCGGCGAACACGCCCGATCGTGACGTCGAGCCGATCGCCCACGCGAATCTCCCTGCTCGGCTTGACGCGCTGGCCGTTGACGTGGACGCGCCCGCCGCTTACCGCCGCGACGGCCAGGGCGCGAGTCTTGACCAGTCGGGCCGCCCACAGCCACCGGTCCAGGCGCACAGGATCAGACGCTGCGTCCACCGCCGGCTCCGCTCATCCGTCGCCGCTGCGCACCGCGGCCTCGATCGCCGCGATCGCCTGCTCGGAGTCGACGAAGCGCACGGCATGCATCCCGAGCGCGGCGGCCGCCTCGCAGTTGACCTCGAGATCGTCGACGAACACGCAGTCGCTCGCCTCGAGCCCCCCGCCCAGGCGCTCGAGCGTGAGGCCGTAGATCTCGGGCTCCGGCTTTCGCATGCCGACGAACGCCGAGTCCACGATCACCTCGAAGAGCTCGTCGATGTCGGGGAGCTTCACCCGCCACAGCGGCTCCCACTCGCGCACGTTGTTGGTCAGCAGGGCGGTGCGCAGGCCCCGCCGGCGGAGGTCGCGAATCAGTGCGATCATCGCCTCGTTCGGATGCAGGTTGTCCATGAAGACGTCGCGGAACCGATCGAAGTCGACGTCGCCGAGCTCCGCCTCGAGCAACTCGACGTAGTGGCGCTCGCTGATCGCGCCCTTCTCGAGCTCGAACAGCGGATGGCGGCCGCCCTGGGCGCGGGCGACGCGCTCCATCGCCGCGCCGATCTGCTCGGGCGAGATGCCGGTGCGCTCGCTGTAGGCCGTGAACGCGAGGCTCAGGGGACTCGTCAGCACCCCGCCGAAGTCCGAGATCAGCGCGCGTATCACGCCGCCGCCGGCTCGTCATGAAGCGTCAGCTCGTAGAGCCCCTGGCCCTCGCGCCCGTCCATCCGCCACTCGAACGCCGCCACGTTGACGACCAATCCGGACTCGAGCTCGAGCGACGTTCCCCCGAGCGCCCGTCCCGAGGCGCGCCGCGGCAGGTCCTCTTCGGGCAGCCACAGCTCGAGCCCGGCCGAGCGCTGGCGCCCCGAGGCGTCGTAGACGGTCGACAGGCGCGTCTCCTCGACGAGCACCGGTACCCCGTCGTGCACCAGCCAGGCGGTCGCGAGCTCCTCGCCGTGGCCGCGCGCCCCGCGCGGGCGGCGCACGCTCGCAAGCAGCGCGGTGTCGGCGTCCCAGAGCCCGGACAGGCTGCGCAGGGCGTCGAGCTCAGCCCAGACGGGCGCGGCCGTCGTCTCGACGAGCGTGCCGAGGCAGTCGAGCGTGGCGTCCTTCACCCGCCCGGCGACCCCACAGACCTGCGTCCGCGAGCCGCCGAGCTCGAGCGGCGGCGAGAGCGGTGAGAAGGAGAGCTCGAGCGACCCATCGACGATCGCCCGATAGCCCTCGCCCGCAGGGTGAACGTCGACTTCGCCCGGTGGCGAGGACGCGCGGCCCTGCTCGAACAGCAGCGCGCCGCCGGCGCGCACCGTTCCTTGGAGCTCATGCCTTGGATCGAAGAAGGCGAGCGCGATCGCTCGTCCGGTCACCGTGGCAGCTGGGGCGGCGTGCCGTCGCCGTCGGCGGGCTCGGGCCGCGCCTCCGCGCTCTCACCCCGACCCCCGCTCTCCTCCCAGGCGCTTCCTTCCGCGTCGGCCGGGGCGGGCC
>JACCXP010000049.1 GCA_013696905.1 Thermoleophilaceae bacterium | reverse complement strand
AGCCCGCCGCGATCGCGCTCGGCCAGCGCGCGCGCGTCGTGCGCGCCGCTCGCCACCTTCTGCGCGAGCTCCGGGCCGACCAGCCGGACGAGCTCCGCATGATCGCCCGGCCCGAGCGGCGGGCCGTCGTGGACCCGGTTCACGACCGCCCCGGCGAGCCGCATCCCGGACCCACGCAGGCGTCCGGCGAGGAAGATCGTCTCGCCGACGGACTCCGGGCGCGGTGAGGTGACGGCCACGAACGCCGTCGCGGGATCGCCGAGCAGCTCTTTGACGCGTGCGGCGCGAGCGCGGAAGTCGTCGGCCATCGAGTCGAACGCGCGCAGGAACTCGCTGACCTCGCGCAGCAGCTCGACGCCTGAGACCCGCTCGAGCACGGCGAAGGCCGCGCCGGCGCCACGACCGGCCACCCGGAGCCCCAGCCGGCCGGGCCTCGTCAGCAGGCGCAGCGAGCGCGAGTCCACGAAGCGCAGCAGGCGCCCCGGCGCGTCGAGGAAGTCGAGCGCGTTGCGGGTCGGCGGGGTGTCGAGCACGACGACGTCGTAGCCACCCTGCTCGTGCAGCTCGTAGAGCTTCTCCATCGCCATGTACTCCTGGGTCCCGGCCACGGCGCTCGAAAGCTGCTGGTAGACCGGGTTCGAGAGGATCGTCGCGCGCGTGCGCGCGTCGGGGGCGTAGCGCGCGACGACGTGGTCCCACGTCCGCTTGGCGTCCAGGGTCAGCGCCCACAGCTCGCCCTCGACGCGCAGCCCTGCGGCGGCCAGGCGCTCGGGCTCGACGCGCCGCGGCTCGTCGTCGAGCGCGGCGAGGCCGAGGGCGTCAGCGAGGCGACGGGCAGGGTCGATCGTCACGACCGCGACCCGCGATCCGTCCGCGGCGAGCCCGGTCGCGAGCGCCGCCGCGACCGTCGTCTTGCCGACTCCGCCCGGACCGGCGCAGATGCACACACGCTTACCCGCGAGCAGGTCGCCGGCGCTCATCGGGCCCGCTCGAGTGCCTGCGAGAGCCGCTCGAGCGTCGAGCGATCGAGCGCCCCGTCGGCGAGCCGTGGAAGCGTCACCACCGCGTCGTCTCCGAGCGCCTCCCTCAGGCGCTCCACCTGCCTGCCCTGCTCGAGCGCCCGGCCGTGATCTGCGAGCGCCTGGCGCAGCGCGTCGGTCGCCGGGGACGCGCCGTCAGCGGACAGCGAGGCCTCGATACGAGCGACCTCGGAGCGCTCGAAGCGCTCCGGGATGAGCCCGCTCACGACCACCTGCCGTAGCTCGACCCCGAGCTCGTCGCGCAGCTGCGCCGACAGCTCGAGCGTCTCGTTGACCGGCGTCTCCTCGGGCAGCGCCGCGGCCACGACCGCCGTGCGGCTCGGGTCTGAGATCAGCCCTCCGATGATCTCGGCCTGGCGGTGCACCGGGCCCGCGCTCGCCACGTCGCGAAAGGTGCTCGGCGCGCCGAGGAGGCCGAGCGCGTGGCCGGTGGCGGGAGCATCGAGGACGACCAGGTCGTAGGCGCTCGCGCCGTCGCTTCGCCGCTCGGGCTGTGCCAGCTCCCAGACCTTTCCCATCGTCACCAGCTCGCGCAGCCCCGGGGTCGCGTCGGCGAGCGACTGGAAGAGGCGATTCTCGAACAGCAGTCCGGAGACGGTGCTCGACCCGAGGCGGTCGCGCAGGTACTCGGCGAGCGCGGCCCTGGGCTCGAGCGAGATCGCCCACAGGCCTGGCGAGAGCTCGGTCTCGACATGACCCGCGGGCCGCCGCCCGAACGCCCGCGACACGCTCTCGCCGCCTCCCACCTCGCAGACGATCGCGCGCCCGCCCGCACGCGTCCGGGCGAGCGCGAGCGCTGCGGCGACTGTGGTCTTTCCGGCTCCGCCCTTGCCGGTCACCACCACCAGGCGCCTGTCGAGCAGCGATAGCACCGCGGAAGCGTAGGAGCGTCCGGCGCCGCTGGAAGGATTCACGCTTACCCGTACGAATACGGAGAGCGAGATGGGCCTGATCGACCATGCACGCAGGCGGACGGGCCCTTGAGCAAGAAGCAGAAGGGCGCGAAGGTGATCGCCTTCGCCAACCAGAAGGGCGGCGTCGCCAAGACGACGACCACGCTCAACCTTGCCGCGGCGTTCGTCGAGAAGGGCCACCGCGCCCTGTGCGTGGACATGGACCCGCAGGGCAACCTCACGATGAGCCAGGGGATCGACCCGGACACCGTCGAGAAGTCGATGTACGACGTGCTCGTGCACGGCATCCCGATCCGTGAGGCGATCCAGACACGTGAGGTCGACGTGGCCTGCGCCTCGATCGACCTGGCAGGCGCCGAGATCGCGATGTCGACCCAGATCGGCCGCGAACGCTCGCTCGAACGAGCGCTCGCGCCCGTGCGCGGTGACTACGAGTTCATCTGCATCGACACGCCGCCCTCGCTCGGCTTGCTCACGATCAACGCGCTGACCGCCGCCGACAAGGTGATCGTGCCCGTGCAGTGCGAGTACCTTTCGATGCGCGGGCTGATCCAGCTTCAGAACACGCTCGCCATGATCCGCGACAACTTGAACCCGAACGTGGAGATCGAGGGCATCCTGCCGACGCTCGTCGACACGCGCACAGTGCACGCCAAGGAGGCGATCGAGTTGCTCGAGGAGAACTTTGGTGATCGCGTATTCGCATCGCGCATCCGCAAGACCGTGCGCTTCGCCGAGGCGCCGGTCAAGGGCATGTCGGTGCTCAAGTACGACCCAGACGGCAGGGCGGCCTACTCCTACCGCCAGCTCGCGAAGGAGGTCCTCGACAATGGCTAACCCGAAGCGCCCGCGCGCGAGCATGCGCGAGGGCCCGCTGGCCGAGCTCTTCCGCCAGACCGATAGCGCCGCCGCACCCGCCGCCCCTCCGCGGGCTCCCGACTCGAGCGACCCTGCGAGCCCGCTCGGGGCGCCGGGC
>JACCXP010000026.1 GCA_013696905.1 Thermoleophilaceae bacterium | reverse complement strand
GGCGCAGGCAGACCGTCTCGACGTGCGGCGTAGCTGCGAGCGGGCCGGGGCCTAGATGTAGTTCCTAGGAAGGTTGTTCATCCGGGCCTCCTTGGAGGCTGGGTGGTGTCGAAGCCCCCAGCCCCAGGAGGACACCGGATGAAGCTGCACGCTAACGCGGCCCTCAGCCTGAATCAGCGCCGGCGGATGGTCTGTCGTGTCATCGAGCAGAGGTGGTCGCTGACGAAGGCCGCCGAGGCGGCCGAAGTCAGCGAGCGCACCTGCTCGAAGTGGGTGGGCCGTTACCGCACCGACGGACACGACGGGCTGCTAGATCGCTCGTCGGCGCCGCGGTCGATCCCGCACCGCACGCCCCCTGAGCGCGTTGAGGTCATCGAGTGTCTGCGCCGGCTGCGGATGTCTGGCGCGGAGATCGCCGAGTGCCTGGGGATGGCGCTGTCGACCGTCTCGGCCGTGCTCACGCGCATCGGGCTCGGCAAGCTCTCGCGCCTGGACCCGCTGGAGCCCGCCAACCGCTACGAGCGCCGCGCCGCGGGAGAGCTGCTGCACGTCGACATCAAGAAGCTCGGGGGGATCAGCGTCCCCGGTCACCGCGTGACGGGCAACCGCCGTCAGCGAGCCCGCGGCAAGGCTGGCTGGCAGTTCGTTCACGTCTGCGTCGATGACGCGACCCGCCTCGCCTATGTCGAGGTGCTGGCGGACGAGAAGGCAACCTCCGCGGTCGGCTTCCTGCGCCGCGCGATCGCGTTCTACTCGGCGCGCGGGATCACCGTCCAGAGCGTGATGACCGATAACGGAAGCTGCTACCGCTCAGTCGCACACGGAATCGCATGCCGCGCCCTCGGCATCCGTCACTTGCGTACCCGCCCCTACCGGCCGAGGACCAACGGCAAGGCCGAACGCTTCATCAAGACCCTCATCGCCGGCTGGAACGACGGCGCGATCTACGCCTCGAGCGCCCAACGCACCGCCGCCCTGTCGGGCTGGATCGACTTCTACAATCACCGACGACCCCACGGCGCCCTCGGCCACAAGCCGCCAATCGCTCGCCTCAACGAGCTGAACAACCTGGCTGGGTTCTACAACTAGGCGACCGGTCGGCCGCCCGTGTTGACGTCCGGTACTTCGGACAGGATGCCGCCGAGATCAACCACCCGCCGCTGAGGACTCTGATTGCCTTCCATGACCGCGACGACGACACCTACCGACTCCGAAGCTGCTCCCTATTGCATGCGCGAGACCACGCCCTCCATCTACCTTGTCGCTCGCCCGTCCGTCGACCCCGATGGCATGCGTGAGTACCTCGACGATGTCGGCGGCGCATCGTGGCTCGAGCGCCGGTTGCATGAATCGGAAGGGTCCGTCAAGGACGCGGAGCTGCTCGTCGAGTTTGGTGGCCGGGTCTGTTACCGCAGCTGGGAACCAGGACTCAACGCGAACGTCACGCGAGTACGCAAAGAACAGGGCGAGTACCTTGGCAACCTGCTGCAGAGCCTTCACGGCAGCGTGCTGGAGCACGCCAACTACTCCTTCGTCTTCCGCGACGTCTCGCGCGTCTTCACACACGAGCTTGTGCGCCACCGCGCCGGCTCCGCGTTTAGTCAAGAGAGCCTCCGCTACGTCCGTCTGACCAACATCGGCTTTCGAGTGCCCCCGGCTCTCGAGCCGATTCGCGAGCAGGTGCTCAACCTCGTCGAGCAGCTTGAGGACTTCCAGCTCACGGCAGCCGACGCGTTGGGCTTGGACGACGATGGCGTTCCGTTCGCGGTCAAGAAGGAAGTGACATCGGCGCTCCGCCGCTTGGCGCCCATCGGGCTCAGTACGGACATTCTGTGGACCGCCAACGTGCGGACGTTGCGCCATGTGATCGAGATGCGCACATCCGGGGGAGCTGAAGAGGAACTGCGCATCGTGTTTGACAAGGTGGCTCACGTGATGTGCGAGGAAGCACCCAACCTGTTCCAGGACTTCCGCCGGCTCGACGACGGCTCGTGGGTGCCCGAGCACCGGAAGGTTTGAGCCGACCGCCCTGAGGGAGACCGGAGGCCGAAGTACGTGCATCAGGTATGATGATGCACGATGCGCACGACGTTGAACGTGGACGACGACGTAGCGGCGCAGCTCTCCGCACTCGCACGCTCGCGTGGCCGGTCGCTGTCACGGGTGGCCAACGAGTTGATGCGCGAGGGGCTGCGCGCAAGCAATCGGCCTGTCGGTGCGGATCCCTACGACCCGCCGACCTTCGACACCGGCTCACCGAGTCTCGACGTCACCGACGTTGCCGAGGCACTCGACATCCTCGATAAGCGTGCCTGACGTCACCGGAGAGGCGATCCTTGTGGACGCGAACCTGGTGCTCTGGGCCCATCACCGCCAGATGCCCCGGCACGACGAGGCCAGGGACTGGTGGGGGGCGACGCTCACCCACGCTCCGCTGGTGGGCCTGCCGTGGACGACTGCGCTCGCGTTCCTGCGTATCTCCACGCACCCGCGGGCACTGGAGCGCCCACTCGAGATCGCCGACGCATGGCGCGTCGTGGCCGACTGGCTTGGACGCCCAAACGTCCGCTGCCCGGTGCCCACCGAACGTCACCCAGCCATCCTCGGCGACCTGATCGCCCGTGCCCGTCCAAGCGCCAACCACACCACCGACGCTCACCTGGCGGCGCTCGCTATCGAATGGGGCCTCGAGCTGCTGAGCGCCGACGGCGACTTCGCCCGCTACCCCGGCCTGCGCTGGCGCAACCCACTGTCAGGCGCATGACCGGCGGACACCAACGACCGCAAGGAGACGACGATGGACGCGCTTACCGAGGTGCTCTACACGGCCGAGGCCACCACCGATGCCGGTGGGCGCGAGGGCCACGTGCGCTCGTCCGACGGGATCGTGGAGTTCGACCTCGCGCGGCCGAAGGAGTTCAAGGGCAAGGGCGGAGAGGGGACGAACCCCGAGCAGCTCTTCGCCGCCGGCTACTCCGCCTGCTTCATGAGCGCGCTCGGGCGGATGGCCCGCCGGGCGCGCGAGAGCATCGACGGGACGACCGTGACCGCCCGGGTGGGCATCGGCCCGGTCGAGGAGAACCGCTTCGGACTGGACGTCGAGCTGCACGTGCGCATGCCCGAGGTCGATCGCGAGACCGCCGAGGACCTCGTCGAGCAGGCGCACCAGGTCTGTCCCTACTCGAACGCCACCCGCGGCAACATCGACGTGCGACTGACGGTCGAGGACTGAGCTGCTAGGCGGCCTGCGCCCGCGCGCGCTTCTCGGCGTACATAGCTTCGTCGGCCTCGCGCCAGGTGTCGTCGAGCGTGCCGTCCCTCGATCGTGTCGAGACCCCGACCGAGGCCTGGATGCCCCTGCGCTCGAGCGCCGTCGCGATCCGGTCCGAGAGCGCCGCGACGGCCGCCTCGTCGCTCTCGAACGCCAGCACGCCGAACTCGTCGCCACCGAGGCGCGCGACGACGTCGTTCTGGCGGGTGGCCGACGTGATCGCCTGCGCGGCGCTGCACAGGAGCTCGTCGCCGGCGGCGTGGCCGATCGTGTCGTTCACCTGCTTGAGGTCGTCGAGGTCGATCGAGACGATCGAGGCGGGATGGCCGTAGCGGCGGCTGCGCGCCTCCTCGCGCTCCATGATCCGCGTCCACGAACGGCGGCTCGCGACGCCGGTCAGCGCGTCGGTGCGCGCCTCCTCCTCGGCCTGCTCGGCGCGCTCGTCCGCCTCCTGCGCGCGCCGCGCGGTCGCGAGCAGCCGGCCGAGCATCGCCGCGATCAGCTCGACGAGCTTGACCTGGTCGTGGAGCCCGGGCCCGGGGGGAACGGAGGCGAGGCCATACATGAAGCCGCTCGGCGGGCCGGGCGCCTCAGCCGGGATCGCCACGCTCACGTAGGCGGCGAGCGGAGCCCCGCC
>JACCXP010000005.1 GCA_013696905.1 Thermoleophilaceae bacterium | reverse complement strand
AGGTCGTGCGCGACCGCGCCCGACGCCGCAATCACGAGCCCGGCGACGACCGCGAGGATCGTCGCGAGGGCGACCGCGGACACCACGGCCAGGAAGATGTCGCCACCGGCCGTCCCGGCTCCCCCGCCGAGCTCCTCGGTGAGCGTGGGCACCGTCAGGTTGCCGCCCTTGCCGGCCGCCTCCTCGCCGCCCTGGCCGAGGATCGCGCGTGCCCCGACGCCGATGATCATCACCATCAGGTAAAAGGCGCCGATCAGGAACACCGCCCACGCCACCGAGCCACGCGCGGCCTTGGCGTCCGGCACGGTGAAGAAGCGCATCAGGATGTGGGGCAGCCCGGCCGTGCCGAGCAGAAAGGCGACGCCGAAGGAGATCAGCCCCAGCGGCGCGTCGAACTGGAGCCCCGGAGCGAGGAAGGCCTGGCCCTCCGAGTGCTGCTCGGCGGCGACCGAGAACATCTCGCCGAGGTTGAAGCCGAAGCGGATCAGCACCATCAGGGTGATGACGATGCCCGCGATCATCAGCAGGCCGGCCTTGATGATCTGCACCCAGGTCGTGGCGATCATGCCGCCGAAGATCACGTAGGTCAGCATCAGCGCGCCGGTCAGCACGACGGCGATCGAGAAGCTCACGCCGGTCAGGGCTTGGATCAGCGCCCCGGCGCCGACCATCTGGGCGATCAGGTAGACGAACGCCACCGACAGCGTGCCGAGCGCGGCGACCATGCGCGCCGGGCGCTCGCGCAGGCGGAACGTCAGCACGTCGGCCATCGTGTACTTGCCGGCGTTGCGCATCCGCTCGGCCATCCACAGCAGCACCGGCAGAAAGGCGACGAGGGCGGCCACGAGGCCGACGAAGCCGTCGACCCCGAACAGGAAGATCAGCCCGGCGAAGCCGAGGAACGAGGACGCCGACATGTAGTCGCCGGCGACTGCGAAGCCGTTCTGGGCGGCGCTGATTCCGCGCCCGGCGGCCCAGAACTCGGACGCCGAGTTGGTGCGCTTGGCGGCCCAGTAGGTGATCCCGAGCGTGACCGCAAGGACGAGCGCGAAGGTGCCGAGCGGAAGGATCTTGAGCTCGCTCATCGCGCGCCCCGCTCGCTCTTGGCGCCCTCGCCGGTGCGATCGATGCGATCGACAGCGCGTTCGGCGGCCCGCCGCTCGAGCGGCTCGAAGACGCGGTCGGCCTGGCGCAGGTAGAGGATCGTGACGACGAACGTCATCAGCACCTGGGCGACGGCGAGCAGGAACCCGAGCGTCATGCCGCCCCAGACGGGCGTGCCCATCAACCCGGGCGCGAGCGCGGCGAGCAGCAGGTAGGCGAGAAAGAAGGCAAGGAAGAAGATCGACGCCGGGAGCACGAAGCGCCGCCTCGTCTCGACGAGCTCGCGGAACTCCGGTGAGCCCTCGATCGCCTCCCAGTCGATGTCGGCGCTGCCGTCGCGCCCGGACCCCGCCGCGGCTGCCCCCTCCATGGTTCCTCCCTTGTCGTCGACCTCGAGTGACGCGGGATCGTAACGAGAGCACGCCGATCGCGCTCCGCCGCGGCGCGGGCTGGCAAGATCGCTCGCGTGGATCGGCGCTCCTGGAGCCTGCTCGTCGCCGTGGGAGCGATCTGGGGCGCGTCGTTCCTGCTCGCCGCCATCGCCCTGCGCGACCTCTCCCCCGGCTTCATGACGTTCCTGCGCACCGGCTTCGCCGCGCTCGTGATGCTGCCGATCGCGCTCAGGCGCGGGGCGCTCGGTGGGCTTCGAAGGCACGCCGGCGCCGTCGTCGTCGTAGCCGTCGTGCAGCTCGCCGGGCCGTTCCTGCTGATCGCCTTTGGGCAGCTCGAGGTTGCCTCGGGCCTCGCGGGAGTGCTGGTGGGCTCGACGCCGCTGTGGACGGCCCTGCTCGCGCGAGGCTTCGACGACGAAGAGCGCTCGCACGGCTGGAGCCTCGTCGGCGTGGCCGTCGGGATCGTCGGCGTCGCGGTTCTGCTCGGGCTCGAGCTGCGCGGATCCACCGCAGAGCTGCTCGGCGGGGCGATGCTGCTGCTCGCCGGCCTCGGGTACGCGGCCGGCGGCTTCGTTGTCAAGCGGCGCCTCGGCGACGTGCAGCCGGTGGGCGTCGTGACCGCGGCGATGCTCGCCGGCGCCGTGCTGGTGACTCCGCTCGCAGTAGCCACGGCGCCGACCGAGCTGCCGAGCCTCGGGGCGCTCGCGGCGGCGATCGCGCTCGGCACGCTCGCGGGCGGCGTCGGCTGGCTCGGCTACTACACGTTGATCGCAGGCGTCGGGCCCGCGCGGGCCTCGATCACGATCTACGTCGTGCCCGCCTTTGCGGTCCTCTACGGGATCGTCCTGCTCGGCGAGCCGGCAAGCGCCGGCACGTTCGCCGGGCTCTTGCTGATCGTCGGCGGGTCGTGGCTTGCGGCGGGTGGGCGACCGCGGCGAGAGGGCAAGAGCCCCGCAGCGTCTTAGCGCGTCAGCCGACCCAGGCGAGCGTTTTCGTGGTGAGGCGGTCGAGCGCCTCGACGGCAAGTTCGAGGTGCTCAGTGCTGGTGTCCTCCTCCTTCGCGTGCGAGAGCCCGCGCAGGCTCTGCACGAACAGCATCACCGTGGGAACCCCCACCCGTGCCGCCTCGGCGGCGTCGTGCAGCGGCCCACTCGCAAGGGAAGGCGCGTCGCTCGCGAGCTCGCGCACCACCGTTTGCCCCAGCTCGATCAACTCGGGATGGAAGGGGATCGGATCGATCGCCCAGAGCGACTGCCAGTCGAGCTCGACCCGCTCCTCGCCCGCGATGCGCTCCGCCACCGCGCATGCCTCGGCCACCATCGCCGCCAGGCCGCGGGCCTCGATCACGATCTACGTCGTGCCCGCCTTTGCGGTCCTCTACGGGATCGTCCTGCTCGG
>JACCXP010000413.1 GCA_013696905.1 Thermoleophilaceae bacterium | reverse complement strand
CGGTGGCGGTCGCCCGCCTCGCGGCGGCGGCAACGGGGGCGGCGGCGACCACCGCCGCGACCGCCGCTAAGCGCCGAGCGACAGATGGCAAGCGAGGCCCCGCGCCTCACCGAGCTCCCCTCGGGGCTGCGGGTCGTCACCGACGCGATGCCGTCGGTGCGATCCGTGGCGCTCGGCTTCTACGTCGGCGTCGGCTCACGTAACGAGGGGCGCGAGGAGGCCGGGATCTCCCACTTCCTCGAGCACCTGCTGTTCAAGGGCACGGAGCGCTTCTCCTCGACCGAGATCGACCAGATCTTCGACGGCATGGGGGCCGAGATAAACGCGGGCACGGGTAAGGAGACGACCTCGGTCTACGCCCGCTTCCTCGACCAGCATCTCGAGCGCGCCTACGACGTCATGGCCGACATGGTGTTGCGCCCCTCCTACCCGGACATCGACTCCGAGCGCCAGGTCGTGATCGAGGAGATCGCGATGTACGAGGACGAGCCATCCGACAGGGTCCACGACGTGCTGGCGGACGCTCTCTTCGGCGACCATCCATTGGGGCGGCCGATCATCGGGCGCGCGGACGTCATCGGGTCGGTGCCCGTGCCCCAGATCGCCGCCTACCACGACGCGCGCTACGTAGCCCAGAACCTCGTCGTGGCCGCGGCCGGCTCGATCGACCACGACCGCCTGGTCGCGCTCACCGAGGAGGCCTTCGCGGCGCCCGCGGGCGATGTGGCGCGCTTCGAGCCGGCGCCCGCGGTCGAGCGTTCCACCGTTCGCTTCCACGAGAAGGCGACCGAGCAGTACCACCTCTGCCTGGGCGGTCCCGGAATCGCGCGCGCGGACGAGCGCCGCTTCGCGCTGCGCGTGCTCGACACGATCCTCGGTGGCTCGAGCTCGTCGCGGCTGTTCCAGGAGGTGCGCGAGAAGCGCGGGCTCGCCTACGCGGTCTACTCCTACGCGAGCCAGTACGCCGACTCGGGCCACGTGGGCGTCTACGTCGGCACGCGGCCCGACAACGTGAGCGCGGCGATGGACGTGATCGGCGCCGAGCTCCGCCGCCTCCAGGACGAGCCGATCTCCGCTACTGAGCTCGAACGTGCCAAGGAGAACGTCAAGGGACGCACGGTGCTCGCGATGGAGTCGACCTCCGCGCGCATGGGCCGCCTCGGCGGCTCGGTCGTGATGGACGTGCCCGTGCTCACGCTCGACGAGTTGGTCGCGGCGATCGACGCCGTCTCACACGACGACGTCACGGAGCTCGCGCGGGTGATGTTCGCGCCGGAGCTGATGTCGGCCGCGGGCGTCGGCGCCGACGAGCAGGCATTCCGAAGCGCGCTCGACGCCGTCAACCCAGCCCTCGCGGCGTAGCATCGTGATCAACGTCGCAGTCGCCGGGGCGGCCGGGAAGATGGGACAGGCGGTCTGCGAGGCGGTCGAGCACGCCGAGGACATGGCGCTCGTCGGTCGCGCCGACCCGCTGCTCGACACAGCGCTCCAGGACGTGCTCGGCGACGCCGACGTGGTCGTCGACTTCACCCGCCCCGACACCGCGCTCGCGAATGCGCGCATGTGCCTCGAGGCGGGCGTGCACTGCGTCTCCGGCACGACCGGCGCCGACTTCTCGCAGCTCGAGGGCGTTGGCGACGCCAACCTGTTCGCGGCGCCCAACTTCGCGATCGGCGCCGTATTGATGATGGAGGTCTCGAAGACGATCGCCCGCCACATGCCCGACTGCGAGATCATCGAGCTCCACCACGACCAGAAGCTCGACGCCCCTTCGGGCACGGCGGCCCGCACGGCCGAGTTGGTCCGCGCCGCCGGGGGACGCCCGCACGAGCCGATCCACTCCGTGCGCCTGGTCGGCCTGGTCGCCCACCAGGAGGTGATATTCGGCGCCCCTGGACAGACGCTCACGATCCGCCACGACTCGCTCACGCGCGAGTCGTTCATGCCCGGAGTGCTGCTGGCGGTGCGCCGGGTGGGCGAGCTCGAGCGCTCACCTACCGTCGGGCTCGAGCACCTGTTGTAGGACGCGCGGACGGATGTTCGATTGCCGAGCGCGGGTTCACGCCGTACCGTCGTTGCATCGCAGCGCCCGATAACCGACCGCCCTTCTCGCCCGCGCAGGGGTCGCACGCATCCGTTGCCGGCGCGCGAGCCTTGCCGCATGCAGGCTCGAGCGGGCGCGCCTACACCATCCTCGACACGACGCAGCTCGTGCACGCCGTCTGGCTGTCGGTGGCGAGGCAAGCTGCGCCCCCGCGGGTCCACCTGGACTTCCGCTCGAGCCGCGGCAGGCACCACTAGGCGCACGCGGCTCGGATCTCACTCGAGGCGGTAGCGCCGCGCGAGCGCCTGCTGCAGGCGCCGCACGCTTGCGTGCAGCTCCGCCGGAGGCGCCGCCCCCGACGGGCGCAGGATGCCGACGGGAAAGGCGCGCGCCCGGACGGTCGAAAGCGCGAGCAACACGGGGTCCTTGTCCGGCCCGAGCGAGCTGACAAGGCCGCGCGCCGAGGACTGCGAGCGAGCCAGCAGCCCGTAGGCGCGCTCGAGCTGGAAGCGTCGCTCGGGCCGGCCCGATCCCGGCCCGAGCCCGTACGCATAGGCGCGATCCAGCGTGCCGAGCGTCCGGGAGAGCACCTCGGCGCGCGCACCGGCGTCGGCCCGGGCCGGCGCCGGCACGAGCAGCCCCTCGACGGCGTCGAGCAGCTGGCCGCTCAGCGCTCCGATCCGCTCGCGCAGCAC
>JACCXP010000411.1 GCA_013696905.1 Thermoleophilaceae bacterium | reverse complement strand
GTTCCCCGCCAAGGAGCCCGGCAGCCAGACCGCCACGGCGGGAAACAGCGCGGGCAACGAGAGCGCGCCCGTGAACGCGAGCAGCGCCAGCCCGAGCACGCTCGAGACGACGTAGTAGAAGGACAGGTCCGCCATGAAGCTGACCGGCGCGAGGCGCTCGCGCGCCAGCAGCAGCACCGGCGCGACGCCGTTGAGAGAGGTCGTCGATGCCAGGAACCCTCCGCCGAAGCCCGACAGGAAGGTGACGCCGCGACTCGAGCCGCTCGCGGGCGCGGGTGCCGAGCGCAACATCAGCGCCGAGGCGACCATCACCACGACACCCGCGACGAGCTTGATCGCCGATTCGTCGACGCCGGTCAGGACAAGCACGCCGAGGTAGAGCCCGGGGATGCTGCCGACGACCAGCAGCCCCGCCCTGCGCGCCGAGACGTCGCCGCGGAAGCGAACCGTCTGCGACAGGCGCGTGACCGCCGTGATCGCCAGGTTGGCGGTGACCACGAACCCGAGCGGGAAGCCGAGCAGCAGCAGCAGCGGCGCGGCGGTCAGCGCCTGGCCGAAGCCGCTCGCACCCCCGAGAAAGCCCGTCAAGGCGATCACCACGCCGCCCAGCACGAGGGCGCTCGGCTCGACGCTCAGGGCGCAGTCACCGTGGTAGGGTGCCGCACCGGCGAGAGGTTAGACCACGCTCATGGGGAGCGCGAGCGTGCCGAGGGGAGGACAGGATGAGCGACGGCAAGATCTCGCGTGAGCGGCTCGAGGCCCCGCCCGGGGAGGTGTACGCGGAGACCGTGCTCGCGCCCGGCTACTACTTCATGCTCGAGCACTACTTCGCGCCGCTGGTCGAGGTCAACCGCGCTTGGACCGTGATGCTCGTCGACACGGGCATCGTGGATCCCGAGGCGGGCGGGCGGCTGCTCGGAGCCTTTGCCGAGCTCGCCGCGGCGGGGCCGGAGGCGCTCGGGCCGTTCAACCCCGCGCACGAGTACTTCTACTCGCACATGGAGCACTGGCTCAACGAGCGCGTCGGCGAGGAGGTCGCCGGAGAGATGAACATCGGCCGCACCCGCCCCGAGCCGCTGACGCGGATGGCGACGCGCGAACGCCTGCTCGACACGCTCGACGCGCTGGCCGGGTTCCGAAGCACGCTGCTCGAGATCGCCGAGCGCGAGGTGGAGACGGTGATGCCGCAGTGGACCCACTTCCAGCACGCGCAGCTGTCGACGCTCGGGCACTACCTGGTGGGGATGGCCGCCGCACTCGAGCGCGACGCCGGCCGCCTGCTCGGCGCCTACGCGACGGCCAACCAGTGCACGCTCGGGTGCGGTGCGCTCGCGGGATCCTCGTACCCGATCGACCGCGAGCTCGTCGCAGAGCTGCTCGGCTTCGACGGCGTGCGCGAGAACACGATCGACTGCGTCTCCTCCGCCGACCACATGCTCGAGGCCTCCTCCGCCCTCGCCGGCCTGATGATCACGCTCAGCCGCCTGTGCGAGGACCTCTACATCTGGCACACAGAGGAGTTCGACTTCGTCTCGATCGGCGACGAGTTCGCGGGCTCGAGCAGCATGATGCCGCAGAAGAAGAACGCCTATCCGTTCGAGTACGTGCGCGCCCGCGCCGCGCAGGCCGTCGGCGAGATGACCTCCGCCCACGCAGTCCTGCACAACACCAACTTCCAGGACATCAAGGACGTCGAGGAGGAGGTCGTCCCGCCCGTCTTCCGCTCGCTCGCGGACGCCTCGGTGTGCCTGCGCCTGCTGGAGGGCAGCGTCGCCTCGCTCGAGATCAGGCGCGAGCGGATGCTCGAGCGCGCCGGCGCCGGCTTCGGCTCGGCGACGGAGCTCGCAGCAGTCATCCACCGCGGCTCGGACCTCTCCTACCGGACCGCCCACCGGGTAGTCGGAAACCTCGTGCTGCGCGCCTTCCGCCAGGGCAAGGGCGCACGCGACGTCGACGCGGCGCTCGTCGCCGAGTCGGCCCGCGAGCTGCTCGGACGCGAGCTCGAGCTCGACGACGACGCGATCCGGGGCGCGCTCGACCCGGTCGCGTTCGTCGAGGCCCATGACCTTGCCGGCGGGCCCGCCTCGCGCACGGTGCGCGCGGCTGTCGCGGGCG
>JACCXP010000214.1 GCA_013696905.1 Thermoleophilaceae bacterium | reverse complement strand
GCCGCGGACGAGCTGGTGCGCGTGTGCCGTCCCGGCGGCACGATCGGGCTGCTCAGCTGGACCCCGGAGGGCATGCTCGGCGCGCTGTTCCGCACGATGAAGCCCTTTGCGCCGGCGCCTCCGCCGGGCGCGCAGCCGCCGCCCCTGTGGGGGAGCGAGGAGCACCTGGGGGGGCTCTTCGGCAACCGCGTCGAGTTCCACACGCTGGAGCGCGACCTGCTCGAGATCACGGCATTCGAGCGGCCCCGCGACTACGGCGAGCACTTCAAGACCTACTACGGCCCGACGATCGCGGCGAGAGCGAACGCGGCGCGCGAGGGCCGCGAGGCCGAGTTCGACGAGGCGCTGGACCGGTTCTGCGACGAGTGGGATCGCGGCACGCCCGACGGGGCGCGCTTCGAGAAGGAGTACCTGGTCGCGGTGGGCAGGAGGCGCTGACGCGCACGACCACGGGGAGCGGCCTGCCTTGTGAGACGCGGCCGGGTTGGTGATACTCGGGTGCCATGGAGGCGGTTCGCGATGGCGACGGGCTGCTCGAGGGGGTGCGCGCGCTCGAGCGGGCCGACTGGAAGGCCGCGCGCGCGGCCTTCCAGTCCGCACTCGACGCGGCGGACACTCCAGACGCCCGCGACGGGCTCGGCCAGGCGCTGTGGTTCCTCGGAAGCGTCGCGGAGGGCATCGAGGCGCGCGAGTTCGCGTTCGAAGGATTCGTGCGCGCGGGTCGCTGTGACGACGCGGCCCGCGTCGCCGTCTGGGTGTCCCACCAGCACCTGCTCGGGGGGCGCGCCTCGGCCGCGCGCGGCTGGCTGGCTCGTGCGGAGCGGTCGCTCGAGGGCGTGGGCGGGTCGTGCACCGGCCGCGGCTGGGTCGCCGTGGAGCGAGCGCGCCATGCGCAGAGCGTCGAGGAGCAGATCGCGCACGCCCGGCGGGCGATGAGGATCGCGCGCGAATGGGGCGACGGGGACCTCGAGGTCTTCGCGCTGAGCCTGCTCGGGCGCGCGGTCGTCAACGCCGGCGGGCGAGAGGGCGGCATGCGGCTGCTCGAGGAGGCGATGGCCGCGGCGTCGGCCGGACGCGTGCGCAACGTGCACACGCTGGCCGAGGCCTACTGCAACCTCATCGAGGCGTGCGTGAGCGCCGGCGAGTGGGAACGGGCGGCCGAGTGGTGCGAGCTGGTCGACGAGTTCGCCCGCACGCACGCGACCGCCCCCCTCTTCGGCGCTTGTCGCACGATCCACGCGAACGTGCTGCTGGCCACCGGGCACTGGCCCGAGGCCGAGCGCGCTCTCGAGAGCGCGCTGGCCACGCACGCCCGCTACGTCCCGCAGATGAGTGCACCGACCGTGGCGACGATGGCGGAGCTGCGCGTCCGCCAGGGACGCCTCCTGGAGGCCGAGCGCCTCCTCGCCGGTCGGGAGGAGCACCCTTCGTCGCTGCGTGCGCTCGCGCTGCTGCGCATCGCCGAGGACCGCGCGCAGGTTGCGGCCGTGTTGCTGGAGCGAGGCTTGCGTACGGCCGGGGACCACGCCGTCCGTGCTTCGCAGCTGCTGGCGCCGCTCGTCGACGCCCGCCTGGCATGCGGCGATGCAGACGGTGCAGAAGCGGCGGCGCGCGTGCTCGCCGAGCTCGCGCACGCCACCGGGATCCGCCTCGTCGTCGCGTGTGCGGACTTGGCCGCAGCCCGCGTGGCTCTACACGCCGGCCGCCGTACCGACGCGGCCGAGCCAGCGCGGCGTGCGCTGGCGGCGTTCAGTGCGCTCGCGATGCCGCTGGACGCCGGCGAGGCCCGTCTCGAGCTCGCCCGCGCGCTGGCCGGTGAGGCGTCGGAGCTGGCGCGCGACGAGGCGCGCACGGCCTTCGAAGCGTTCCGCGAGCTAGGCGCATCGGGGGCTATGGACGCCGCTGCGGCGGTGCTCCGCGACCTGGGAGGCGCGACCGGGCCGCGGCCGCGCGCGGCGGGCGACCTGACGAAGCGTGAACAGGAGGTACTCGGCCTGCTCACGCTCGGGATGTCGAACGCACGCATCGCCCAGGCGCTGGTGATCAGCGAGAAGACTGCTGGTCACCACGTCAGCCGCATTCTCACGAAGCTCGGGGTGCGCAACCGCGCGGAGGCTGCGGCGCACGCCGCGCGGGCGGCCTCTTCGACGTAGGGGGACCGCTTCACCGCTTCGGAGGAAGTGAGCGCGCGTACGCGACGCCGCGCTTGACCCAGGGTTCGAGCTGGCGCTTGGTTCGCACGCCTGCCGGGTCGACTCGTAGCCAGCCCTGCATCGCGCGACCGCGCATCTCGAATGGCCGGGCATGCGGTTTCGTGACAAGGGCGGCGGTGTCGTCAGGGTCAACACGCACCATTACGCCCCCCTGGCCGCTGGCCGCGACCGACATGTTGCCGCCGATCAGGAAGGCCAGGCCTCCAAACATTCGCTGCTCGGTGACGGCGGGGTCGCCGGCGATCAGCTCGCGGATGCGGTTGGCGAGATCCTCGTCGTACGCCATGCCGGCATGGTGGCACAACCCTCACGGTTGGCTCCCCGGGGTACGCTCGCGCAGCGCGTCGCTCGAACGTCTCGCGCTCGTGGGCACTTGCGCGCCTAGCATCGCTCAGGCAGGCTAGACGGGACGATGGAGGCGATTGAGCTTCAGCCTGTCGACGCGTTGACCGTCACCATGCTGATGGACAACGTGACGGACTCGCTGCTCGCCGACCAGGGTCCGGCGAAGCGGCCGGCCATGGCGGCCGCGCCACGGATGCCGGCACGCTTCCTCGTGGGCGGCGACACCGATGACACGCTGCGCGCCGAGCATGGGTTCTCCGCGCTGGTAACGATCGCGAAGGGCGGTCGGGAGTCCCGAGTGCTCTTCGATGCGGGCCGGACGCCCGACGGCCTCGTGGAGAACATGCGCCGGCTCGAGCTGTCCCCCCACGACATCGGCATCATCGTGCTCAGCCACGGTCATTGGGACCACACCACGGGCATGGACGGTCTGGTGGGCGAGCTAGGGCGCCAGAACATGCCCGTCCTGATCCACCCGGAGTTCTGGACTCGCCGCCGTCTTGCCTTCTCGGGCCGCGACCCGGTCGAGCTGCCGACGACGAGCAAGAGCGCACTGCAAGGAGCCGGCTTCGACATCGTCGAGCAGCGCCAGCCCTCCTTCCTGCTCGACGGCTCGCTGTTGGTGACCGGCGAGGTCGACCGGACCACGGAATTCGAACGGGGCTTTCCCGGGCACGAGGCGCATCGGCATGGCGCGTGGCAATCCGACCCGCTGATCCTCGACGACCAGGCCCTGGTGGCAACGGTGCGCGGACACGGCCTCGTCGTCCTGACCGGCTGCGGACACTCCGGGATCATCAACATCCTTCGCTACGTGCGAAAGCTCACGGGCGAGAACCGGATCCACGCCGTTCTAGGAGGCTTCCACCTCAGCGGGCGGGCGTTCGAACCGGTCATCGGACCAACATGCGACGCACTCGAGGAGTTCTCGGCGGACTACCTTGTGCCCGCCCATTGCACCGGCTGGGGGGCCACTCACGCGCTCGCCGCTCGCTTTCCGGAGGCGTTCATCCAGAACAGCGTCGGCACGCGCTTCGAGTTCGCCG
>JACCXP010000213.1 GCA_013696905.1 Thermoleophilaceae bacterium | reverse complement strand
AAGTCGTGGTACCCCGGTCGCCTCGGAGAGATTCGGCGTCCTGCGGGCAATCGGCCGGCCTGCCACGTTCGGCGACTCGCTCGTGGTCGTCTTGGTCTCCGAGGAGGGCGCCGGCGACGCCTGGTCGCCCTCGAGCGCACCGCGGGTGAAGGCGGCGAGCCCGAAGGCGATCACCATCAGCAGAACGGCGGCGGCTGCCCGCCGGACCGTCACGTCATGGTGCCCGCCGAAAGCACCTTCGATCCGCTCGCCTGCATCGCTCGCTCCCGCCGTGATCGACTCTGCGGCCGAGAGGGAATATAACCCGTGCATCCCCGCCCGTCTGGCATCCCTGAACGAGGGTAGGAGACCCTCCGGCGGCCGCGCCGGCGAGGCACGGTTGCGGCGGCTTGAGAGACTTCCGGCCGGGAGAGAGACACGACCGTCGAGGCAGTGAACACGTTCACGATCGCTGAAGCCGCCGAGCTCACCGGGCTGACCAAGAAGGCCCTCAGGCATCGAGTCGATCGGGGCCAGATCCGCGCGGAGAAAGAGGGGAACGTCAGGCGCATCCCTCGCTCCGAGCTCGAACGCGTCGGCCTCGCAGTCGCACTGCCCCCGCCCCCGCCCGGCTCGACGTCGCCATCGAGCGCTGCCGAGGAGCTCCAGGCCGCGCTCGCGGCGGCGCAGCGAAGGCTCGCCGAGAGCGAGCGAGCGCTGACGCGCGAACGCACGCTGCGCGAGGAGGCCGAGCTGCGACTGACGGACGCCGTCGCGGCCGCCGAGTACGAGCGCGAGCTCAGCCGGCGCCTGGCCGAGGCCGGCCCGCGCGAGCGCCGGCGCCTGGCAAGGGAGGTCGATGAGAGCGAGCGAGCGGCTCAGGTGTTCTTCCGCCGCGTCGTCGTGGAGGACGATGCGTAGGAGTCGTCAGCGCGCCAGCGGGTCACACCCGTTCCACGTCCCCTCTGAGCCGTAGGGGCGAAAACGGGCGAAGAGCTCCTCGGAGTACCAGCTCTCGGCCCGCGTCCGTCGCAGCACGACGCCGTGATCGGGGCGCCGGTACGCGAACCGCTTGGCGTCCTCCAGATCGCGCCAGAGCGAGAAGGTCGCCTGGCGGGCGAGCGGCCACTCGCCGAAGCCGACCGACTCGAGCAGCCCGGGCTGGTGCACCAGGTCCCTCGCCGGGGGCCCGATCGCGCGATAGAAGGCGACGAGGCGGCGCGGGCGGATCGTCGCGCGGGTGAGGATGGCGACCGCGCCGTCGTGCTCGCCGGCGCTTCCGACGCCCGCGAGGGGATTGCGTCCACCCCACTCCCCGTGCGCCCTCAGCGGCTCCAGTCGCACGTGCCAGCCCTCCTGCGCGAGCGCGCGCCAGCGCGCGCTGACCTCCGAGCCCGCGAGGAAGCGATCGAGCGCCCGCTCGTCGTCCCAGACGGCGAACAGCGCCCAGCGGCGCAGGTCGGCCCCAAGCGTCATCGAGCGCCCGCGCCCGGTGCCGGCGAGCTTCCAGAATGCAAGGCCCGGCGTGCGCCTGAGCTCGGGACGGTCGAGGCCCATCCGGGACAATCCCCGGCCGGCATTCTCGCGCGGATAGCGGATCAGGTGGAAGGAGGCGAGCACGGTTGACATACGCAGCGGCGATCATCATCGGCTACGTCCTCGGATCGCTGCCCGTGGCGCTCTGGGTCGGCCGCCGCAACGGCGTCGACCTGCGCGAGGTGGGCGATCGCAATCCCGGTGCGTGGAACGCGCTCGAGCAACTCGGGCCGCGTCGTGCCGCCCCCGTCTTCGCGGGCGATGGCCTGAAGGGGCTGCTCGCCGGGATCACGGGAGACGCGCTCGCCGGGACGGCGGGCGCCTACTGCGGGGTCCTCGGCGCGATGCTCGGTCACTCCTTGCCGATCTTCGCCGGCTTCCGCGGCGGCAAGGCCGTGATGGCGTTCGCGGGCGGCGCGTTCGCCCTCTCGCCGCGGGCGGCGGCGGTCGCGCTCGCCGCCTGCCTGCTCATGACGCTCGCGGGCTCGTTCCGGTGGGGGGCGAGGATCGGCGTGTTCGGATTCCCGCTGGCGCAGCTCGCGTTCGCCCCGATCGAGCACGTCGCCGCCACGGGCGCGCTGATGACGTTCATCGGCGTGCGCTACCTCGCGGACCGATGATGTTCGAATCACGCATCTAAGCCGAGCGCGGGTATGTGCGCCCGCGCCAGGTGCGCACCGGACGCAGGGTCGAGAGCGTGAGCCGCGCGGCGGCGAGCGGGTCGGCGAGCGGCGAGAGCCAGAAGGGCACGCCGCGGCGCTCGTAGACGCGGCGCAGCGCGCCGAGCAGCAGCCAGCGCACCGCCAGCAGCAGGACGTCGAGCGCCGTGCCACGACGCGCGGCCAGCCGCAGCGGCGGCGCCGCCATCGCCAGCCAGATCACCGCCAGGTCGAGCGCCTGCCACGCGGGCGGCGTGACGTCACCCATCGACAGCGAACGCCCCCACTCTCGCCAGACCTCGCGCGCGTCGGCGTGCATGTCGACGGCGATCAGGTCGGCGCCGTCGACGAAGACGACGCGCCAGCCCGCGACGGCGAGCGAGCGCACGAGCGCGATCTCGTCGGTCATGAAGCCGCGCTCGCGGGCAAAGCCGCCGGCTGCGAGCAAGGCGCTTCGGCGCATCGCGAGGCACTGCCCGTTGGCGACGGTGCGCACCGCACGCCCCCCGTCCGCGCCGACGGGGCCGAAGCGGTAGACGAGCGTCGCGAGCATCGCCGGATGCAGCAGCCGCTCGCCGAACGTGTCGCAGACGAAGCGCACGCCCGCGGTCACGAGATCGGCGTCGCCGAGCTCTGCCACGAGCGCTCGCAGGAGGCCGTGTCGCGGCCGCGTGTCGGCGTCGAGCGTCACGAGCCACTTGCCGCTCGCAGCCTCGAGCCCGACCTGGAGCGCCCACGGCTTTCCGATCCAGCCGGCCGGCGGCGTGGGCGCCCGCAGCACCCGGGCGCCCGCGTCGTGCGCCACCTGAGCGGTGGCGGAGCGATCGTCTTCGTCGACGACCACGATCAGCTCACCGACGTCTGGATCACCGCGCAGCCCGGCGAGACACGGTCCGATCCGCTCTACCTCGTCTCGCGCCGGGATCACGACGCTGATCGAGGCCTGGGGCGCCGGCGCCCCAGCCGCGAGCGGCGCGCGCCGCACCCGTCCGCGCGCCAGGCGCGACAGCGCGAGCGCCGCACTCGCTGCCTGAGCGACGAGGAAGAGGCGCCCGAGGATCACCGCCAGCTCACAGAAGGCGCGTCCCGCGCGCCGTCAGTCCGAGGAAGTCTCAGCAACCGTCTCGGCGGCGTCCGCGGC
>JACCXP010000389.1 GCA_013696905.1 Thermoleophilaceae bacterium | reverse complement strand
CCTTCCAGCCGTCCGGCATCGGCGCCCCCGGCGGGGCCACCGCCACGAGCGGCGCGCGCCCGGCGATCAGCGAGGTGAACACCGTCCCGAGCGCCACGCCGCCGCGCTCGAGCGCCACGCACGCGAGCACGAGCCGCGCGCCACCGCCGAGCGCTTCGACTCCGCCGGTCACGCCCGGGTAGGGAGGCTCGAAGCGCACGGCGTGGGCGCGCGCGTCCGATCCATTCGCCTCCCCCAGCCGCTCGGCCAGCTCGACGAGCTCATCCGCGGCCGCTGCGGGCGGCAGGCGCTCCGCCCCCAGCGTGCGTGCGGCACGCCTCGTCAGCGCGGCGCCGAGCGCCAGGCGCCGCGCCTGGGACTCGATCGGAGCCTGCTCCACCGCGTCGCTCATCCGCCCGCCGCACGCTAGCGCTAGCGGCCACAGCCTGCGCGCCGGTCGGTGGCCGGAGCGCTCACTCGATCTGACTCTCGCTCAGCTCGGCCAGCTCCTCCTCGTAGGGCTTGCCGAGCAGCTCGAGGAACTCGCGCGTGGCCCGCGCTTCCTCCTCGTCGATCTTCGACATCGCGAAGCCCACGTGGATCAGCACCCAGTCGCCCACTTCGATCGCATCCGGTCCTTCGCTGACGAGGCCAACGTTCACGTTGCGCCGGACGCCCGAGACCTCGGCCTTGGCGATCTGATGTGTCGGATCGACGAACGCGACGATCTGTCCCGGGATGCCCAGGCACATCTAGGACTCCTTCTTCCCGGCGACCTGCGCGAGCGCGCCAGCCACCTCGCCGAGCGCCGCGTTGACGTCGGTCAGTGCCGGTCCGATCGACTCGGTCGCGCCGGCTCGGCGAGCGCGATCTGGCCCCGGGCATCGACGTCGTCGACTTCGGCATCCGCGGGATGGACCTCGTCTACGCGCTCGGGGAGGGCTACGACGCGGCGGTCTTCGTCGACGCGATTCCGCGCGGCGAGGCGCCCGGCACGCTCTACCTGATCGAGCCTGACCTCGAGGGCACGGAGCCAACGCTCGACGTCCACGGGATGGACCCCGTCAAGGTGCTCGTGCTCGCGCGCGAGCTCGGGCCGGCGCCCGACCGCGTGCTGGTCGTCGGCTGCGAGCCGCAGGTGCGGATGACCGGCGACGAGGAGGACGTCGTTGTGGCGCTGTCGCCGCCCGTGCTCGCGGCGGTGGACGAGGCGGTTGCGATGGTGGCGTCGGTGCTCGAAGATCTGGTCACGACCGAGGACAACGAGAGGAAGGTGAGTCGATCATGGGCAAGCTCGTGATGGTTGGTCTGCTGGGAATCGGTGCGCTGGCGTACAGCCAGCAGGCGGAGATGCGCCGGTACCTGCAGATGAGGAAGATGTAGGGCGGGGAACGTGCACCGGACGAAGGTGAAGGTGGTCGAGGGTGTCCTCGACGCCAACGACACACTGGCGCGCGCCAACCGCGCCGACTTCGACCGCGCCTCGGTGACGGTCGTCAACCTGATGAGCGCGCCTGGGGCGGGCAAGACGACGTTGCTCGAGCGGACGGTCGGCGACCTCGACGGGGTGCGCGTCGGCGTGCTCGAGGGCGACGTACAGGGCTCGCTCGACGCCGACCGCCTCTCCGCGCTGCACGTGCCCGTGACGCAGATCAACACCGACCCGGGCTTCGGGGGGGAATGCCACCTAGACGCCAACATGGTGCGCTCCGCGATGCCGGCGCTGCCGCTCGAGGAGATCGACCTGCTGGTGATCGAGAACGTCGGCAACCTCGTCTGCCCGGCGGAGTTCCGCGTCGGCGAGGACGTGCGCGTGATGGTCTCGTCGGTCACCGAGGGCGAGGACAAGCCGCTCAAGTACCCGTTGATGTTTCGCGCCTGCGAGCTCGTGATCGTCAACAAGGTCGATCTGCTGCCCCACCTCGACTACGACCTCGACCTGTTCGACTACCACCTCGACGCCGTCCACCCCGGCGTGCCGCGGATGCTCGTCAGCGCGCGCACCGGCGAGGGCGTCGAGGGCTGGCGCGACTGGCTCGTGGAGGTGGCGCGCCGGCGAGCGCCGGTCAGCGCATGAGCGGCGCCGCGGCCACAGATGTAGCCGCGGCGCGACTCGAGCAGTTGCTGGCCGAGCGCACGGACTCGAACCGGCGCTACTTCGCGGCCGAGTCGGAGCGGATCGCCCGCCTCTGCCACCGGATGGCCGAGCGCTTCGCCCGCGGCGGGCGGCTGGTGGCGCTCGGCTCCTCCCCCGTCGCGCGTTCGGACGTGCGCCATGTCGCCGTCGAGTTCGTCCACCCGGTGATCGTCGGCAAGCGTGCCTTGCCCGCGATCGGGATCGCGGGCGAGGGCGGCCCGCTCGTGCCCCAGGCGGCCCTCGTGCTCGAGCCCGACGACATCGCGATCGCCTTTGTCGACGATCGGGCCG
>JACCXP010000384.1 GCA_013696905.1 Thermoleophilaceae bacterium | reverse complement strand
GCCGAGGCCCGGCCGTGGCTGCGCGAGGCGCTCGAGGCGCTCGCCGACCACGTGCGCCGCGGACGCCTGAAGCGCCTCGCGCTCGAGCGCTTCGACGGCGAGCCCGTCGTCGGGTCTGCGGTCGAGCCGCTGCTGGTCGAGCTCGGCTTCCGCCAGGGCCCGCGCAAGCTGACCCTGAGCGCCTGACTCGGCCCGCAAGCACTATGCGCCTACTTCGCCGCCCCTCTCGCTCAGGGCCGGACGCGCCGCCGTCCGCGAGCAGCGCCGTCGTGGTCAGCCGCGGCGGAATGGCGGAGAGCGTGCACGCGGTCGCCGCCTGCGTGAGCGACCGGGACGGACGCCTCGCCGGGGAGTCGAGCCCGGGTGCGGCGGCGCTCGAGGTCTTCGTGCGCTCGGCCGCCAAGCCGTTCCAGGCGCTCGCGGCCGTGCGGGCGGATGCGCTCGAGGCGCTCGGCCTCGGCGACCGGCACCTGGCCGTCGCCTGCGCGTCACACGACTCGTCCGAGGAGCGCGTGCTGCTGGTGCAGGAGATCCTGGCCACCGCAGGCCTCGGCGAGGACGCCCTCGCCTGCGGCATCGCCGCCCCGCTTGACGGGCGCGTCGCGCGGGAGATCGGCGACGACATTCGCCCCGTCCACCACAACTGCTCGGGCAAGCACGCGCTCGGCCTCGCGCTGTGCGTCCACGAGGGCTGGCCGACCGACGCCTACCTCGAGCCGGCGCACCCGCTCCAGGAGGCGCTGCGGGCGACCGTGGCAGAGGCGACGGGCAGCCGACCGTCGGAGGCGATCGACGGCTGTGGGATGCCCGCGTACCGGATGCCGCTCGGCGCTCTGGCGCTGGCCTTCGGCCGCCTCGGCGGTGGGGGCCTCGGTGGCGGCGGCGAGCGCGTAGCCGCCGCGATGGTCGCGAACTCACCGCTGGTCGGCCGCGAGGGGGGTATCGACACGAACCTCATGCACGCGTCACGAGGCCTCGTGGCGAAGCTCGGAGCGGAGGGAGTCGTTGCGGCCGGCCTCCCTGACGGCCGCGGCATGGCAGTCAAGGTGCTGGACGGCGCCGGGCGCGCGCTCGGCCCAGCCGCCGTGCGCACGCTGCGCGTAGGCCTGGCGGTGGAGGCGGGACCTTCGCTCGACTTGCTGGCCTCCCCGGCCGTGCGAACGGCGCGCGGGGCCGAGGCGGGCTCGGTCGAGGCCGAGCTCGAGTTCTTGCCCGTTCGCTAGCTGAGCCGCAAAGCCCTGGCATCTCGCTTTTTCGGCTAGAAGCGCAGCACGGCGCCGATCGAGCCGCGCGTGCCCAGGTCGTCGTGGTGGTGGACGACGACGATCTCCGCGGCCTGCTCGAGCGCAAGCTCGACGGCGCTCTCGATCACGTCGTCGCGCTGCTCGAGCTCGCTGCCGTCCACGGGGCAGGAGGCGCCCTCGGTACCGATCCAGCCACACGATCCGCAGACTACGCCCGGTGCCGAGAAGCCCTCCTCGAACAGCAGCGTCTCGACCCTGCGCTCGGTGAGCATCGCGAGCGTCTCGTCGAGGCCGGCGGCGCCATGCCCGCCCGCGCCGAGCCCGGCGGCCATACGGTCGAGCGCCTCGCGCTCGCGCCGCCGGTCGTCCTCCTCCATCACCGGAGCGGCCGCCTCGAGCACCTGCTGAGGGCTCGAGCGCTCGACTTCGACGTCGAAGCGCCCGGCCAGGCGACGAGCCAGGTCGGCGTGCAGCCGCGACTCGAGCCCCGGCCACAGCTCGGCGCTGCAGCCGACCAGCAGGCGGTCGAACGGGCGGCGACGAAAACGTGTGTGAAGCTCCTCGGCCGCGTTCGTGACGTGGTCCTTGACCTCGGCGTCGACGGAGCGCTGGTCGATCGCCCGGCTGCCCTCGTCACTCTCGCCGCGCACGCGCTCTCGGAACTCGCGCATCTCGTCGAGGCGGCTCGGCGACCCGCGCAGCAGCCGCGCGGTCCTGCGCGACAGCAGCAGCAGCGCCCAGTTGCCCGCCGAGACCATCTCGGCCAGCGGCTCGATCAGCGGCGAGTCGTCGATGAAGATCCGCGGGGTCACCGGGCGCGGAAGGCGGATCAGCTCGAACAGGTCCGCCTGACTCGAGCGAAAGGCGGCGATGCCATGCGCCCCCTCCGGTACGAAGTCGTCGCCCTCGAGGAACTCGCGCAGCTCGACGAGGTCGGCGTCCACGCCCTTCCTGTCGTCGTGTGAGAGCCCGTCGAGCTCCTTCACGCGGCGCGCGCCGTCGTCGAGCAGCGAGTGGACCTGCGTCGTGCGCGCCTGCGGGGTGGCGAACTCCTTCGGGTCGAGGCTCATGTAGAGCGACACGACCTTGCCGCGCTCGGGCCGGAGCTCCGCCAGGCGGCGCAGCGTGTCTCGGTTCAGCTCGTTGGTCTGCATGGCCGCGAGCGTAGCCGCCCGACGGGCTACTCGGGCGTCACGTAGGCGCCCGAGAGCCCGCCGTCGACCATGAAGGTCGAGGCGGTCACGTAGGTGGAGTCGTCGCTCGCCAGGAACAGCACGCCGTTGGCAATCTCGCGCGCCTCGGCGAAGCGGCCCATCGGCAGGTGCACGAGCCGGCGCGCGGCCTGCTCTGGGTCCTTGGCGTAGAGCTCGCGCAGGAGCGGCGTGTCGACGGGCCCAGGGCAGAGCGCGTTCACTCGCACGCCGCGGCGACCGAACTCGACGCCGAGCTCGCGCGAGAGCGCGAGCACTCCGCCCTTGGATGCGGTGTAGGAGATCTGCGAGGTCGCGGCGCCCATCACGGCGACGAACGACGCGGTGTTGATGACCGATCCGCCGCCGCGCTCGAGCAGGTACGGGATGCCGTGCTTGCAGCAGAGGAAGACGCTCCGGAGGTTCACGTCCTGTACCCGCTGCCACGCCTCGAGCGAGGTGTCGAGCACGGACACGTCGTCGGGCGGCGAGATGCCGGCGTTGTTGAAGAGCACGTCGATGCCGCCGAGCTCTGCGCGCACACGCGCGTACATGGCCGCGACCTGGGCCGCGTCGGTGACGTCGGTCGCGAGCGACAGGTCGCCGGGTGCGCCCGCGGCGAGGTCGACGCCGACCACCGTCGCGCCCTCCTCGGCGAACACCCGCGCCGTCGCTGCGCCGATGCCTCCGGCGGCCCCGGTGATCACGCAAACCTTGCCGTCGAGGCGCCCCACCGCTAGACGCCCTCGACGGCATAGAAGACGTTCTTCAGCTCGCTGTAGGACTCGAGCGCGTGCGGCCCGAGCTCGCGCCCGATCCCCGACTGCTTGAAGCCCCCGAACGGCGTGCTGACGCGCACCGAGGTGTTCGAGTTGATCGAGATCACGCCGGTCTCGAGCGCGCGCGCGACGCGCAGCGCGCGGGCGCCGTCGCGGGTCCAGATCGATCCCGAGAGGCCGTAGATCGTGTCGTTTGCGATCCGCACGGCGTCTGCCTCGTCCTCGAACGGGATCACGCAGGCGACCGGCCCGAAGATCTCGTCGCGCGCGGCGCGGTCGGCGTTCGAGACCGGCGCCAGCACCGTCGGCGGGAACCAGAACCCGGGGCCCGCGGGCGCGTGGCCGCGAATGGCCACCGGCGCGCCGTCGCCCACGTATGAGCCGACACTCTCGCGCTGGCCGGCCGAGATCAGAGGGCCCATCTCGGTCCGCTCGTCGAGCGGGTCGCCGACCCGGACGGCAGTGACCGCCCGCTCGAGCCCGGCCATGAACGAGTCGAGCGCCGGGCGCTCGACGAGGATGCGCGAGCGCGCGCAGCAGTCCTGGCCGGCGTTGCCGAAGACGGCGATCGGCGCGGCCGCCGCCGCGGCATCGAGGTCGGCATCCGCGAACACGAGGTTGGCGGACTTCCCGCCGAGCTCGAGCGTCACGCGCTTGATCGTCGAGGCGGCGGCTTCGGCGATCCCGCGCCCGACCTCGGTCGAGCCGGTGAACGCGACCTTCGCCACGTCGGGATGCTCGACCAGGCGCTGCCCGCAGACGCGGCCTGGGCCCGACACGACGTTCACGACCCCTGCGGGGATGCCCGCCTCGAGCGCGATCCGCTCGAATTCGAGCGCCGTCAGCGGCGTCAGCTCGGCCGGCTTCAGCACGAGCGTGTTGCCCGCCGCGAGCGCGGGCGCCATCTTCCAGGCCGCGATCGTGAGCGGGAAGTTCCATGGCGTGATCAGCCCGACGACCCCGAGCGGCTCGCGGAAGGTCATGTCGACGCCACCCGCCACCGGGATCGTGTCGCCGAGCAGCCGCTCGGGCGCGCCCGCGTAGTAGCGGAAGGTGTCGCGCACCATCCCCATCTCGGCGCGTGCATCGGCGATCGGCTTGCCGCAGTTGCGCGCCTCGAGCACGGCGAGTTGCTCGAGCTGCTCGTCGAGGCGATCGGCCAGGCGGTGGAGCAGCATCGCCCGGTCGCCCGGCGTGACGGCGCGCCAGGCCGGGTAGGCGGCGCGCGCACGCTCGACGGCCGCATCGGTCTCCTCGACGCCCGCCGAAGGCAGCTCCGCGAGCACCGCCTCGGTCGCCGGCTCGAGAACGGTGGTGGTCAGCGCTCGCCCCTCACCGGCAGCGCCACCGCGGCCCCGCGCGCAGCGGCCACCAGCGCGCCGATCACGCCGCTCGCCTCGTCCTCCTCCGGATGCCACAGCACGCCGAGCGCGAAGCGCCGGTCGGGCAGCTCGATCGCCTCGGTCGTCCCGTCCTCGACGGCGACGCCGCTCGCCACCACGCCGTCGCCGAGCTCGCCCGGGCCCTGGTGGTGGTAGGAGCGCACAGCGTGGCGCTCCTGGCCGGCTGCGCGCGCGGCAAGCGACCCCGGCTCGAGCACGACCTCGTGGTTGCCGAACACGTTCGCGGTCTCGCGGTGGCGCTCGTGGCCGACGTCGTCTGGCAGGTGCTGGCGGATGGTGCCCCCGGCGGCCACGTTCAGCATCTGCATCCCGCGGCAGATGCCGAGCAGCGGCAGGTCACGCTCGAGCGCGGCCCACGCCAGCGCGAGCTCGAAGCGGTCGCGGGCGTGGTTCGAGCCGGTGGTCGCCCCGTGCGAGCGCGCGCCATAGGTGGCGGGATCTATGTCGGCCCCGCCGGCCAGCACGAGCGCGTCGAGGCGGTCGAGCAGCTCACCCGGACTCTCGGCCATCGCGTCGTCGGGCGGCAGCAGCAGCGCGATCCCCTCGGCGCGCTGGACGGCGTTCGGGTAGCGGCACGAGAGCAGTGTCGCGTCGACGTCCCAGCCGAGCCACTGCGCGCGCTCGACGGCTGCGCAGATGCCGATCAGCGGCCGGCTCACAGGCGCTCGAACCCTCGAAAGCGCTCCCAGTCGGTGACCGCGGCGTCGAAGGAGGCAAGCTCGACGCGAGCGTGGTTGAGGTAGTGCTCGACCACCTCGTCGCCGAACGCGGAGCGCGCGACGGAGCTGCCTGAGAAGAGGTCACGCGCATCGCGCAGCGTCGCGGGGACGCGCGGCTTGTCGGACACGTAGGCGTTGCCCTCGAACACGGGCTCGAGCTCGAGGCCCTGCTCGATCCCGTGCAGGCCGGCGGCGATCATCGCGGCGAGCGCGAGGTAGGGGTTGACGTCCGCCCCCGGCAGCCGGTTCTCGACGCGCATCCCCGCCCCGTGGCCGACCACGCGCATCGAGCAGGTGCGGTTGTCGCGCCCCCACGCCACCGCCGTCGGGGCGAACGAGCCGGGCACGAAGCGCTTGTACGAGTTGACCTGGGGGGCGTAGAAGAGGGTCAGCTCGCGCAGGCACGCGAGCTGGCCGGCGAGGAAGGCCTTGAAGGTCGCCTCATCGCCGGCGAACACGGGCGCGCCGTCCGCGCCCGCGAGCGACAGGTGGATGTGGCAGGAGTTGCCCTCGCGCTCGTCCCACTTCGACATGAACGTGATCGCCATCCCCTCCTGCGCCGCGATCTCCTTGGCGCCCGTCTTGTAGACGGCGTGGGCGTCGGCGCTCGAGAGCGCGTCGGAGTAGCGGAAGTTGATCTCGTGCTGGCCGAAGTTGCACTCGCCCTTCGAGTTCTCGACGGTCATGCCCGCGCCGGCCATCTGGTTGCGGATCCGCCGGATCAGCGGCTCGACGCGCGCCGTGCCGATCAGCGAGTAGTCGACGTTGTAGAGGTTGGCCGGCTCGAGCTCGCTGTAGCCCTTCTTCCAGGCCTGCTCGTAGCTGTCGCGGAAGAGGATGAACTCGAGCTCGGTGGCGGCGTTTGCGGCGAGGCCGCGCTCGGCCAGGCGCTCGAGCTGGCGCTTCAGGATCTGGCGCGGCGAGACAGGGACGTCGGAGCCGTCGGCGAAGGCGACGTCGGCCAGGCACAGCGCCGTCGCCTCGTGCCACGGGATCGGCCTCAGCGTGTCGAGGTCCGGCTTCATCTCGAAGTCCCCGTAGCCACGGTCCCAGCCCGTCATCGCGTAGCCCTCGACGGTGTTCATGTCGACGTCGACGCCGAGCAGGTAGTCGCAGCCCTCGGCGCCGTTCGGCACGACCTCGTCGAGGAAGTGCGCGCTGCTGAGGCGCTTTCCCTGGAGCCGTCCCTCCATGTCGCAGATGGCGAGCAGCACGGTGTCGATGGCTCCGCTCGCCGCCGCGCTCCTTAGCTCGTCGAGCCTCACGCCGTCGTCTTCGCGGCCTCGATCCGCGCCAGATCCTCATCGCTGCCCTGCCGCACGGGCCCCTTGAACCAGCGGTTCGCAGACAGCACCCACCAGCCGCCGAACAGGATCAGGGCCCCGCCGACGGTCAGGGGAGCGAAGTTGAACACGTTCCAGTCGAAGTCCGCGGCGCCCGGGATGCCCGGCGGCACGGTCGGCATCAGGAACAGGACGCAGATCAGCGCGATCCAGGCGATCGCAAGCGCGTCGATCCAGCGGTAATGGCCCCCGAGCGAGAAGCTGCCGGGCTCGAAACGGTCGCCCGCGCGCAGGCGCAGGTAGATCGGCAGCACGAACGCCAGGTAGAGCCCGATCACGGCGATCGACGTGCCGACCAGGTAGCCGACCGCAGGGTTCGCGAGCGTCGGCACCATCAGCAGCCAGGCGAGCGTGCAGATCACCCAGACCGACTTGACCGGCACGCCGTCGCGACCGACCTGGCGCCATAGCGAGTGCCCGGGCACCGCGCCGTCGCGCGAGAACGCGAACAGCATGCGCGAGGCCGAGGTGACCGAGGCCATGCCGCAGAACAGCTGTGCCACGACGGCGATGAAGAGCAGGAACGCCGCCCAGCCGGTGCCCATCGACTCCTGCCAGATGTAGGTGACCGCGGTCGCCGCGGCGTCGAGCGTGCCCTGCACGTCCGGCACGGCGAAGGTGATGGCGACGAGCAGGATGAAGCCGAAGACGACTGAGACGACGACCGACAGGATGATCCCGTAGGCCGCCGCGCGCGAGGCGTTGCGCGTCTCCTCGGCGAGGTGGGCGGAGGCGTCGTAGCCCGTGATCGTGTACTGCGACATCAGCAGGCCGATCCCGAAGACGAACCAGAAGACGGGGCTCGAGAAGCCCGTGCCCGAGAAGCCCGAGTTGTTGATCGTCTCGCCGAAGACGAACGACGCGGACTGGTGCTGGTCGGGCACGAAGATCAGCACGGCGACGATCACGAGCACGCCGACCATGTGCCACCACGCCGAGACGGAGTTGAGCATCCCCACGAGCTGCACGCCGAAGGTGTTGATCAGCCCGTGCAGCACGAGCACCGCCGTGTAGGTGATGAAGATCGCCGTCGGCGAGTCCGAAACGCCGAAGAGGATGTTCAGCAGCGAGTTGAGGAAGACCGCCGCGCCGTAGTCGATCGCCGCCGTGACCGCGATCTGGCCGACCAGGTTGAACCAGCCCGTGAACCAGCCCCACACCGGGCTGCCGAGCGTCGAGGCCCAGTAGTAGAGGCCGCCCGCGGTCGGCATCGCCGACGCCAGCTCGGCCATCGCGAAGGCGACGATCGTGCAGAAGCCGCCGACCAGCAGCCACCCCCAGGTGACCGCCACCGGGCCGCCGTTGTTGAAGGCGATGAAGTAGGACGTCAGGCAGCCGGCGAGGATCGAGATGATCGTGAACGAGATCGCGAAGTTCGAGAACCCGCCCATCGTGCGCACGAGCTCCTGCGCGTAGCCGAGGCGGTGGAGGATCGCCTCGTCGTCCTCCTGCGGTTGCCTGCGCTCCCCTGCTCGCGATGCCATCGCCTCTGCCTTCCGGTCGCCGTTGGCCGTCTAAGGGCGCAAAGGCTTGCCGATCACGCCTTTGCTGTCAACACCGGCGCTGTACGCGGCATCGGCATCAGCCCCGCGAGGATGTGCTCGGTGCCGGCTAGGTGCTCGCGCACGAGCCGCACGGCCCTGCCCACCTCTCCGCGCCCGAGCGCCACGACGAGGCGCCGGTGCTGGGCATTCGAGCGGATCAGTACCTGCTCGGGGTGTGCGATCAGCGCCACCAGGTCCGTCATCTCGCCCTGCACCTCGGTCATCAGCGCTACGAGGCGCGGGGAGCGGGCGCCCTCGGCCAGCGCGATGTGGAAGCGCACGTCGGCGCGGCGGTAGTCCGCGAACGTGCGCGCCGAAGCCATCCGCTCCACCAGCACCGTCATCCGTTCGAGGTCGGCTGCGTCGGCGCGCTCGGCCGCGAGCACCGCCGCCCCGGTCTCGATCGCCACGCGATGGTCGAGCACCGCCCGCATGCCGGCCTCTCCCGGCCGCAAGACGCCGCTCGAGAGCGGTGGCGAGGCGGCCACGAAGGTGCCCCCCGACCGACCCCGCAGCGCCAGCAGGTGACCACTCTGGACGAGCGTCGTCAGCGCCTGGCGCAGCGTCGAGCGAGAGATGTGGAAGCGCGCCGCCAGCTCGCGCTCGGGCGGCAGGCGCGTGCCGGCGGGAAGCAGCCCGAGGCGGATCGCGGTGCCGAGGCGCTCGACCGTCTCCTCGAAGGTGGTCGGCGGCTGCACGGGCTCGAAGACCGCGGCGAGCGCTTCCGTTCGCTCCATGAGCGGCGACGGTACAGCGTCGAGGGCCAGGTCAGCGTCCACCCGCCACCACGTCGAGCGTGCGACCGAAGCCCGGGTCGTCGAGGTCGCGCACGGCCTGCGCCCACTTGTCGGCCGCCTCGGCCCAGTAGTCGAAGTCCGCCTGCGAGCCCTCCAGCAGCCCGTGGTGCACCGAGAACCACAGCGTCCAGGTGAAGTTCGACATCAACAGGTACAGGCGCACGCGAGCGAGCAGGGCCGGCTCCGCCGCCGCTCCGAAGTAGGCGGCCGCCAGCGCCTCGGCGCGCTCGGGCTCGAAGTCGCTCTCGGCAGCGATGTCGCCGAGCTCGAAGGCGGCGTCGTTCATCCCGCTCAGCTGCCAGTCGACGATCCGAACGCCCACGGCCGTGTCGATGAAGTTCTCCGCGAGCAGGTCGTTGTGGCAGGGCGCTTGGGGCAGCGGCCTAGCTGCGAGCGCCGCCTCGATCCGCCGCACCGTCGGCAGGCGCTCCTCATAGCCGTCGGGGATGCGCAGCTCGTGCCGGTGGCAGAGCTCGAGGAAGCCTTCGAGCTGGCGGAAGATGTCGAAGCGGTTGACGAACGGCGGCGTGCGCTCGTGGAGGGCGCGGCACGCCGCGGCGATGCGCTCGATGTTTGCCTGCTCGCGCACGGCGTCGAGCGACATCGTCTCGCCGTCGATGAACTCGAGCACGAGCGCCGGGTACTCCGGCAACACCTCGTGCACCTGCGCGCCGACGCCGCTGCGAGCCGCCCGGACCGTGTTCTCGATCTCCTGCTCCGCCGGGATGCCGAGCAGCGCCTGCTCGACGGCCCGGTTCAGGATCCGCAGCACGAAGCGCTCGCCGTCCACGCGCACGACGTGGATGCTGTGCGAGAGCCCGCCCTTCAGCAGCTCGTGCTCGACGTGTCGCCCGGCCCAGGCGGGGACCGCGGCCACGACCTCCTCGACCGGTGGCATGCCCATGTCCCCTTTCGTACCAGTGTTGCGCTCGTCGCGCCACACCCTTACGGTGCCGCGCGTGAGAGACCGGGCGCGAGTTGTCGTGATCGGCGGGGGCGTCGCCGGCTGCAGCATCGCCTACCACCTGGCTCGTCTCGGCTGGAGCGACGTCGTGCTGGTCGAGCAGCACGACCTCTCGGAGGGCACGACCTGGCACTCGGCGGGCTTCGTCGGCCAGCTTCGCTCGACGATCAGCGAGACGAGGATGATCATGTACTCGACCGGCCTCTACGCCGAGCTCGAGCGCGAGACGGGGCTCGACCCGGGGTGGCGCGGCGTCGGCGGCCTGCGCGTCGCGACGACGGAGGAGCGCGTGCAGGAGCTGCGCCGCCAGCAAAGCTCGGCGACCACCTACGGACTCGAGCTCGAGCTGCTCGGCCCGGACGCGGCAGGCGAGCGCCTGCCGATCCTTGCCACGGGCGACGTGCTGCTCGCCGGCTGGCTCCCCGGCGACGGCTACCTCGAGCCCGCCAAGCTCACGAGCGCGCTCGCCGCGGGCGCTCGCGGCCTCGGCGTCGAGATCCTCACGCACCGGCGCGTCACCGGGATCGAGCTCGAGCGCGGTCGCGTCGCCGCGGTCGTGACCGACGCCGGGACGATCGAGTGCGAGCTCGCCGTCAACGCCGCCGGGGCCGCGTCGCCAGGGGTAGGCCGGCTCGCCGGCGCGACGATCCCGATCGTTGCGATGAAGCACCAGTACGTCGTCACCGAGCCGCTGCCTGCGGTGCGCGGCGACGTCCCGACCGTGCGCGACCCCGACAACATCGTCTACTTCCGCCCCGAGGACGGGGGCTTGCTCGTGGGGGGCTACGCGCGCGAGCCCGTCGCCTGGTCGAGCGAGCGCCCGCTGGCGCAGGCGCGCACGCTGTTCGAGCCCGACCTGGAGCGCTTCGCGGAGGCGTGGGAGGGAGCCCTGCGGCGCGTGCCGGCGCTGCGCGAGGCAACGATCGCAAAGGTCGTGCACGGCCCCGAGGCGTTCACCCCGGACGGCGACTTCGTGCTCGGCGAGACCGAGGTGGCGGGCTTCTGGGTCGCCGCCGGGTTCTGCGTGCACGGCCTCGCCGCGGCGGGCGGCGTCGGCAAGGTGATCGCGGAGTGGATCGTCGAGGGCCAGCCCGAGTACGACGTCGCCGCGATGGACGTGCGCCGCTTCGGGGCCCACCATCGCAGCCGCCGGCTCAGGCTCGCGCGCGCGCTCGAGGCCTACTCGAAGTACTACGACGTCGTATATCCGGGCGACGAGCGCGAGGCCGGGCGCCCGCTGCGCGTGTCCGCCGCCTACCCACGCCTGCGCGAGCTGCGCGCGAGCTTCGGCGAGAAGGCCGGCTGGGAGCGCGCCAACTGGCTCGAGTCGAACGCGGGCGCCGGCGACCCCGAGCTGCGCCCGCGCGGCTGGGCCGGCCGCGTCTGGTCGCCCGCGATCGCGGCCGAGTGCCTGGCCACGCGTGACGCCGCCGCCCTCTTCGACCAGTCGTCGTTCGCGAAGATCGACGTCCACGGACCGGGCGCACTGCGCGCGCTGGGCCGCCTGTGCGCGAACGAGATCGACCGTCCCGTCGGAGCGGCCACCTACACGCAGCTGCTCAACCCGCGCGGCGGCATCGAGGCCGACCTCACGGTGACCCGCGTGGGCGAGGACCGCTTTCGGGTCGTGACCGGCACGGCCTCCGGGGGCCGCGACCTGGCGTGGATCCGTCGCCACCTGCCCGATGACGGCTCAGCGCTTGCGCAGGACATGACCGCGGCGCGCGCGTGCCTGTGCCTGTGGGGGCCGCGCTCGCGCGACATCCTCGGCGCGCTCACCGACGCTGACCTCTCGAACGAGGGCTTCCCGTTC
>JACCXP010000328.1 GCA_013696905.1 Thermoleophilaceae bacterium | reverse complement strand
GTCCCGCGCCGAGCGCTCGGCGGCGGCGCGGCCGAGCGTGGCCGCCTCGTCGCCGACGACCCCGACGCGCGCCGGGGCCACCGCGCCGTCGAGCAGCGCCGGCGCGAGCGCCACGGCGACGACCAGCAGGACCAGGATGGCGGTCGAGATCAGGAACGCGCGCTCGCGCGCTCGCTCGACGATCTCCCGGCGCGCGACGAGCCAGACCGCCCGCCGCCCGCTCACGCGTGGATGGCTACGCCGCGCGCTCGGCGTGGTCGCGCTCGGCCTCGCGCAGCGCGCGCATCGCCTGCTTGCGCTCGTCCTTGGCGGTGCGGTCGAGGATCAGCACGCCGTCGAGGTGGTCGATCTCGTGCTGGATCACGCGCGCCTCGAGGCCCGAGGCCTCGACGAGGCGCCGCTCGCCCGACTCGTCGAGGGCGCGCACGCGCACGTAGACCGGGCGCTCCACCGGCACCGTGACGCCCGGGATCGACAGGCAGCCTTCGTCAAGTGGCTCCTCGTCGTCGCTCGACCACTCGAGCTCGGGGTTTACGAGCACGGTAAGCGGCGCCTCGGGGCCGACGCGGTAGACGAGCAGGCGCTGCGACAGCCCGAGCTGCGGCGCCGCGAGCCCGACGCCGTTGGCCTCGTCCATGATCTGCCCCATGCGGGCGATCTGCTGGCGCAGGGCTTCGTCGAAGCGGTCGATCGGCGTCGCCCGGCTCTTGAGGACCGGATCCCCGTAGCGGCGGATCAGCGACAGCGCGGCGAGACGGCGCGCCTCGCGCTCGGGGTCATGGGCGGCCTCTTCGCCGTCGCCGTCGGAAGCAACCTCGCGCTCGTCGGCCACGGAGCGATGTTAGGCGCTCGGCGCTCGTCGTGATCGCCTCCCACCCGGGCCGCGACGGCGGAGCCGGTCGAGGGTCCTCCGGTCCGCTTATCTTCGGTCGAGTGAGCGCGATCATGGACCCGCTCGCAATCGTGCGCCGGCGACTCCACGCCCAGCGCCTGGCGGCCGCCCGCTTCACCGAGCCCGCCGCGGCGATCGGTTGGCTCGGAGCGATGCAGGCGCAGGAGTTCGCCGAGGCGAAGTGGTCGATCGGCGAGCGCGTGGAACGCTGCACCGACGCACGGGTCGAGGAGGCGTTCTCGCGCGGCGAGATCCTCCGCACCCATGTCCTGCGCCCGACGTGGCACTTCGTCGCCGCGGCCGACATCCGCTGGATGCTGCGGCTGACCGCGCCGCGCGTGCACGCCGCGAACCGGTCCATGTATCGCAAGCTCGAGCTGGACGCGGGCACGTTCCGGCGCAGCCACGACGTGCTCGCTCGAACGCTCGAGGTGGGCGCGCCGCTCACCCGACCGGAGCTCGCTCGCGCCTTGCGCGAGGCCGGGATCGTCGCCGAGGGCCTGCGCCTCGGCTACGTCCTCATGCACGCTGAGCTCGAGCAACTGATCTGCAGCGGCCCACGGCGCGGCAAGCAGCAGACATACGCGCTGCTCGACCACCGCGCCGGCGAGGGAGCGCAGCTGACGCGCGACGAGGCGCTCGGCGAGCTCGCGCTGCGCTACTTCAGAAGCCGGGGGCCCGCGACCGTCGCCGACCTCAGCACCTGGTCGGGCCTCACCGTACGGGACGCGAGGACGGGGCTCGCGCTGGTGGGCCGGCAACTCGAGGCCGCCGAGGACGGCGCGGGCACGATCTGGATCGCCGCCCCGGCGCCCAAGGAAGCTCAGCCCGCGAGGGGCGCGTTCCTGATCCCGATGTACGACGAGACGGTGATGGGCTACAAGGAGCTCAAGGTCGTCCTCGCGCAGGCACCGCCGCGGCCGGGGCTGCTGCGTCGTCCGATCGTCATCGACGGTCGCACCGTGGGCAGTTGGAAGCGGACCGTGACGAGGCGGGCGGTGGCGATCGAGGCGAGTCTCTTCACACCGCTCGACGGGTCCGAGGCGCAAGCGCTCGAGGCCGCGGTCGAGCGCTTCGGATGCTTCATGGAGCTGCCGGCGACGCTCCTCGCCCAGGACGTCACGGCGTGACCGTCGGCCGCGCTAGCGCTGCATGCGCTTCAGGTCTCGACCCTCGCGCCAGAGCTCGATCACGAGGTGGTCGGCCGGATCTCCGAGCCTGACCATTACGACCTCGCTGATGTCCGCGCGGAACAGGTGCCAGGGTCCAGACGGCACCTCGCCGCCGCTCGCCCCGACCAGGGCTTGCTTCGCCGCCTCATCGGCCGTCTCCTCGGCGCGGCCCATGATCTTCGCGTCGCCCTTCCACCGCGGCGGGTCCTCGGACGCGCTGTGCAGCGCGAAGCGGCCGTCGCGCTGCAGGTCGAGCAGCTTGCGCGAGCGCCACATGCCCCCGAACCAGACCTCGCCCTCGATGAAGCTCGCCTCGATCCCGCTGATCCGGGGCGCCCCGTCAGCGCGCAGAGTCGCAAGCGTCTTGTGCCTGTGCGCGTCGAAGAAAGCCTGGACGGCGCCGGCAAACTCGGGCTCCGAGGCGACCACGTCTTCCCATCTCGCCATCCGTTAATCCTCTCGAATCGCCGCCCCGGCGTCGAGGGGAGCGGGCTACCGTCGGCGCTCACCCGCCTGCACGCGCGACGCCGGCGCGCAGGCGAAACAAGCGAGAGACGAGCGCCACGACGGCGCCGCCGGTCGGGACGGGCCGGACGCGCGTGTTCTGATCTGCTCGTTCGCGGGCTGGCGGCGCACGCCGCCTGAGCGCCGGGCAGGCGTTGCAAGATGCGACGCCCGCGGCCCGGCTCGCCTCAGCCTGGATCCACCGGAACTGGCGAGTGTCAGGATCGGTGGATCCAGGCTCAGTGAGGGTCGACGTCGACCGCGAACGAGACCCCGCGGTGCTCGCGCTGGGACGCCGTCGCCTGCACGGCCGCGCGCACCGAGCGCACCGCCGCCGAAAGGTCGCGCGTCTTGACGACGGCCTGGGAGCGCCAGCGCTACCGCCTCGCTCCGGGCCGCGCACTTCCGTGCGAGGCCCGCGGAACCCCGCGGGCTTAGCCTGGATCCACCGGAACTGGCGAGTGTCTCCGCGGCGGAGGCCGAGCCAGGGGGCGCGGGCGAGCATCCAGAGGGTGAACCCTCTGGAGCGAGCCCGTGGCGCCTGGCG
>JACCXP010000322.1 GCA_013696905.1 Thermoleophilaceae bacterium | reverse complement strand
TGTCGTCGTAGAGGATCATCTTCTCGCTGCCCACGAGCACCGTTCGGCGCAGCTTGGTCGGAGCCAGCCACGACAGCTCGACCTTGACGATGCAGCCGTCCGCGTAGCCGACGTCCACGAACGCAACGTCGAGCATCCCCGGTACGACCGAATCACGTGCGATCGCGCGCACGAACGTCGGCTGGCCGAGCCAGTGCAGCAGAATCGAGAAGTCGTGCGGACCGAGGTCGCGGATCACGCTGACGTCGCTCTGGTGGATGCCGAGGTTCGCCCGGCTTGACGTGCCGAAGTAGATCCGGCCCAGCTCGTACGCCTCGAGCATCCGCTTGATCGCCGTCACCGGGGGCGAGTAGAGAAAGGTGTGGCCGGGCATCAGCACGAGCCCGCGCGCTTCGGCCTCGGCGATCAGCTTGTCGCAGGCCTCGACGCTGTGGGCGAGCGGCTTCTCGACGAGCACGTGCTTGCCGGCGTCCAGTAGACGCAGGGATAGGTCGTAGTGAGTAGAGACCGGCGTAGCCAGCAGCACGGCGTCGACGTCGCCGGCGGTGAGCACGTCCTCGACGTCGCGCGTCGCCCTCACGTCGGGGTAGCGGCGCGCGTGCTTGGCCAGCGCACGGTCGTCGCGATCGCAGACGGCGCGAATCCGCACATCCTCCAGGTCCCAGGCGGCCCGCAGCAGGTTCGGCCCCCAGTAACCGAGCCCCACCACGGCCAGGCCGATCTCCTCGTTCGCGCTCACGCCGTCTTGCGCACCAGGGCTGCCGGCGTGCGGGCCAGCACGCGCAGGTCGGTGATCGGGCCCGCCCGCCGCGCGTACTCCACGTCGAGGTTGAGCATCTCGCGAAAGCCGAGCTCCGCTCGACCGGACACCTGCCACAGCCCCGTCAGGCCCGGTCGCACCGCGAAGCGCTCCAGGTGGACGTCGTCGTAGAAGTCGAGCTCGTACTCGAGCGCGGGACGCGGACCAACGAGCGACATGTCCCCCGCGACCACGTTTAGGAGTTGCGGCAGCTCGTCGAGGCTCCATCGCCGCAGCACGGCTCCGACCCGTGTGACGCGAGCATCGCCGGTCAGCTTCTTGAGCTCGCGCGTGCGCCCCTCGGTCGGGCGCGACGCGAGCTCCTCGATCAGCTGCCGGTGCGGCTCCGCCGAAGCGCCGTCGGACATCGTGCGCAGCTTGAGCACGGTGAACGGGACGCGGTGGCGCCCGAGCCGGCGCTGGCGGAACAGCACGCTGCCATGGCTGTCGCTCTTGATCAGCACCGCGAGCACCGCGAGCACCGGGGAGAGCGCGGTCAGTGCCACCAGCGCGACCGCGAGGTCGAACATGCGCTTGGTGGCGGCCCAAGCCGCGCGACCGGTCATGAATTTAGGTATCGGCACGACCGATCGCGTTCCTGAATGCACCCTGTCTCCCACCTCCTGCCTTGCACAACAGGATAACGCCGGACAAGCTAGGCACCGGCGCTTCCTAGGCGGGGTCGGCCCTCTCCAGGTGCCTTCGCAGCGCACCCGCCACGCGGTTCACCTCGGCGTCGGTGATGCCGGGGAAGAGGGGCAGCGAGAGGACGCGCGCGGCCGCCGACTCGGCGGCCGGGAAGTCGCCCTCGCGGTAGCCGAGCCACTCCCATCCGGGCTCCCGGTGGACGGGCCGCGGATAGTGGATGCCGGTGGCGACGCCGTCGCGGTCGAGCGCCGCGGCCAGCTCATCGCGTCGCTCGACCGCCACCACGAACAGGTGGTACACGTGGCGACCGTCGCGCGGGTCGTGCGGTGGCAACTCGAGCGCGAGCCCGTCCAGCGCGACACGGTAGCGCGCGGCGGCGGCGCGGCGCTGCTCGTTCCAGCGCTCGAGATGGGGCAGCTTCAAGCGCAGGATGCCCGCCTGGAGCGTGTCCAGCCGGGCAGTGCAGGCGACGCGCGTGGGCGCGCGCCGGTCGCCGCTGCTGCCCTGGTGGTGGCGCAGTGCGCGCACAGCTTCCGCGAGGGCCGCGTCGTCGGTGACGACCGCGCCGCCGTCGCCGAGGGCGCCGAGGTTCTTTGTCGGATAGAAGCTGAAGGCCGCCGCCTTGCCGAGCGACCCGATGCGCCTGCCCGCGAGCATCGCGCCGTGGGCCTGCGCGGCGTCCTCGAGCACGACTATCGGCCGCCCGCCACAGGCGGCGGCGATCTCCGCGACCGGGGCGGGGCGGCCGTAGAGATGCACAGGTATCACGACCCGCGTGACCGGCCCGACGGCCGCGGCGACCAAGCGCGGGTCCATGGCGCCGGTGGCGGGGTCGATGTCCACGAGCACCGGGCGTGCGCCGGTCATGGCGATCGCCTCCACGGTGCCGATGAAGGTGTTCGCCGCGGTCACCACCTCGTCGCCCGCGCCGACGTCCATCGCAAGCAGCGCGAGTCGCAGCGCATCGGTGCCGTTCGAGACTCCGACGCAGTGCTCGACCCCGCAGAACGCCGCGAAGTCACGCTCGAAGGCCTCGAGCTCCGACCCGAGTGTGAACGCTCCGTCGGCGGCCAGGTGATCGAGCCTCGCGTGGATGTCTGGCAGCAGCGGAGCCAGCGAACGCGCGAGATCCACGAGCGCCACCCGCGGAGCCTCGCCGGTCGGAGCGGAATCGATGATCGCGCGCGCCTTGCGCGCTGTCACCGCCGGGGATCTCCCCTCAGGCTGACTCGCTCGCCGCGAGCCCGTCGTCCTCGTCCTCCTCGTCCGCCACGGCCTCCGTCACGAGCGTCGGCTTCAGGCCTTTCTCGATCGTCTCCTTGGTGACGACGCATTTCTTCACGTCGCGCCGCGAGGGCAGCTCGAACTGGACGTCGAGCAGGGTGTCCTCGATGATCGAGCGCAGGCCACGAGCGCCGGTCTCGCGCTCGA
>JACCXP010000284.1 GCA_013696905.1 Thermoleophilaceae bacterium | reverse complement strand
GAGTGAGCTGCACGAACGCTCGCCGGGTCGTCCGCTCGTGGCGCCGGGCGGTGGGCCGTCGCTGCACCCAGGGCGTCTGCGACGTCACGGCGCGCGGCTATCGCTGTCGCGCCGGCGGCGGTGAGGGGATCGATCCGGATCCGGTGCGCGGACGGCCGGCGGGTCGTGCTCTTTTCGTACGGCGACTAGCTGCCACCCGCGCACGCCGGGCCGTCTCGAGGTCGCTCCAGCCGCCCCAGGGCCGGGTCCAGCACCGCGTCCTCCACCGGTACACCGCGTGCAGGGTCGCGCCGGCTCGGCGGGCTCGCCACCGCTCCGTTCGGGGCGCTCGATCGACACCCGCTTCGCCATCGCTCGAATCGGCACGCTACTCGTCGAGCGCCAGCAGGTCGCCGATGTCGAGCAGGTCACGATCGCGGCCCGTGCCGGCCTTGAGGCGGATCAGGTCGTTGCGCGACGCGACGACGACAGCCAGGCCGTCGACGTCGATCTCGATCGCCCGCGAGCGAAGCTCCGTGTAGAGCCGCCGGTACTGCTCGGCGCCAAGCAGGTCGACCTGGCCGGCGGCGGACTGGAAGCGCATGTTCGCGTCGCGCGCCAGCAGCGCCGCCGTCACTCGGGTGCCTGGCTCGCCGTCGGGACGGGCCTCGAGCGCCTCCAATGCGGCGGCGAGGCGTTCGAGATTGGCCGGCTCGCCGGCCACGACGAGATCGACGTCGATCGTCGCCCGCACGACCCCGTGGGCGATCGTGGCGAAGCCGCCGACCGTCACGTAGTCGACGCCGCTCGCCTGGAGCGCCGCGAAGATGCGCTCGGGAGCGAAGTCGCTCATCGCGACGCGCGACCGAGGCGGTCGGCGAAGCGGGCCAGCCTGAAGCCCTCGCGCAGGCGCTCGGCCATCGTCTGGCTCGCGGCGCGCTCGCGCGTGGCCGCGTCGCGCTCGCGCGCGCTGCGGATCGCGGCTGCCCTGGCGAGCGGCACGGGGTCGCTGTGCCTGACGTCGAACGCGCTCACATCGGTGATGATGACGGTGGGGCCCCACTCGAGCGTTAGGGCATGCTTGGGCGGTGCGCGTCCCGCCCGAGGCCGAGATCGCAGCCCCAGAGTTCCCGCGCGAGCTCGGCTGGCTGAACGTCGCCTTTCTTCGCATGGACCGGCAGCTCGGCCGCCACGCGGTGCTGGTCGAGTTCTGGGATTTCGCGCGCGTCAACTCGCTGCGCACGCTGCCCTACCTCAAGGGCTGGCACGAGCGCTACGCGAGCTCCGGGCTGCGGGTGATCGGCGTCCACTCGCCGGGCTACTCGTTCGGCCGCGACCCCGGCCTCGTCGAGCGCGCCGTCGCCAGGCTCGAGATCCCGTATGCCGTGGCGCTCGACCCAGAGCTCGAGCTGTGGCGCAGCTACGGCAACAAGGGTTGGCCCGGGCGATACCTGTTCGACCGCCGCGGCGGGCTTCGATTCATGCACTACGGCGAGGGCGAGTACCGCGACACCGAGCAGGCGATTCAGGAGCTGCTGCTCGAGATCGAGCCCGAGCTCGACTTGCCCGAGCCGCTCGAGCCGCTGCGCCCGGAGGATCGGCCCGGCGCCCTGCTCACCCCACAGACGGCCGACATCGCGTTGCCGGGCGATCGCGAGCGGCTCGAGCTCGTGCGCGACTGGTCAGACGGCGAGGACTACCTGGAGGCAGCCGACGCCGGCGCCGCGGCGCTCGCCCGCTTCGACGCCGGGGGCGCCTTTGCGGTGCTGTCGGGCACGGTCGAGGCCGGCGTCTACGAGACCGACGGCCGCGTCGTCGCCGACGATCCCGGGCTGCGTCTGCACGGCTTCCAGTTCACGCCCTCGCCGCCAGCTCCCGCCGGATCTCCTTCGGAAGCATGAAGCGCACGTCCTCCTTGACGACCTCGAACTCCGAGATGTCGTCGGTCCCCCGGGCGCGGAAGAAGTCGACCAGGCGCTGCACGAGCTCCTCGGGGGCGCTCGCCCCCGAGGAGATGCCGACGACGCGCTTGCCCTCGAGCCACTGCTCGCGGACCTGCCGCTCGTTGTCGATCAGGTAGGAGTCGGCCCCATGGTCGCGCGCGACCTCGACGAGGCGGTTCGAGTTCGACGAGTTACGTGAGCCGATAACCAGCACGAGATCGCACTCGCGCGCCATCTGGCGCACGGCCATCTGGCGGTTGGTGGTCGCGTAGCAGATGTCGTCGGTGCGTGGCCCGACGATCGCCGGGAAGCGCTCACGCAGTCGCGCGATGATCGCGGCGGTCTCGTCGACGGCCAGCGTCGTCTGCGAGATGTACGCGACGCGCTCCGGGTCGGCGAGCTCGAGCCGGTCGACGTCGTCCTCGGTCTCGACGAGCACGATCGAGGCCGGCGCCTCGCCCATCGTGCCCTCGACCTCCTCGTGCCCGCCGTGGCCGATCAGGACGATCGTGTGGCCCTCGGCGGCGAACTTGCGCGCCTCGACGTGGACCTTGGTCACCAGCGGGCAGGTGGCGTCGATCGTCCGCAGCCCGCGCTCGGCGGCGCCGGCGTGCACGCTCGGCGCGACGCCATGGGCCGAGAACACGACCGTCTCGCCCTCGGGGACCTCGTGCTCCTGCTCGACGAAGATCGCGCCCCGCTCGCGAAGCTGCTCGACGACGTGCTTGTTGTGCACGATCTCCTTGCGCACGTAGACCGGCGCCCCGTAGAGCTCGAGCGCCCGTTCGACCGTCTGAACGGCCCTGTCGACGCCCGCGCAGTAGCCGCGCGGGGCGGCCAGCAAGAGCTTCTCGGGGGCAGCGAGCATCGTCCTCACAGTGTAGATAGGAGCTCTCGCACGGCTTCGCCGCTGGCGTCGAGATTGCGCTCGGAGACGGCCGAGAGGTCGTCGCAGCGCTCGTGGAAGCAGGGAAAGTCGAAGTCGATCAGGTCGATCGAGGGGACCCCGGCGCGCGCGAACGGCACGTGGTCGTCGAGCACGGCCTTGCTCGTCTCGGCCGGGAAGACGCAGCCGACGCCCGCGCGGGTCGCGGCGCTGCGCAGGCGCGCCCACAGCCGCGGATCGGAGCCCGCCTCGCGCGGGATCGATAGCTCGCGGTCGGCCACGAAGTCGAGCAGCACCATCGCCTCGGCGCCGCGAAAGGCCCGCGCGGCGACCTTGGAGCCGCGCAGGCCCCTCGCCTCGAACTCCCGGTCGGTCGCGCCCGGGGGGCTCTCCTCGCCGTCGAAGAGGACGAAGCGAAGCGTCGCCCGCAGCTCGCGCGGGCGGATCGAGCGGGCAAGCTCCACCACCGCGGCGGTCCCGCCCGCCGCGTCGTTTGCGCCGACAAAGCCCGGCTCGGCCTTCGTGTCGTAGTGCGCCCCGACGACGACGACGCGTGCGCGCTCGCGGCCGGGCACGGTCCCGACGACGTTGCGCAGGCCCCCGGGCACCGGTTGGAAGCGCCCAGCGGGGAGCATGCGCCGCAACTCGCCGCCCAGGCGGCGCGCGGCTCGCGAGCCGGCCGGCCGGGGGCCGAGCCGCACCTGGCGCTCGAGCAGCGCAAAGGCGCGCCTGCCGTCGAAGCCGTCTCGGACCGCACGCGGGGCGCGCCCTGCCGGGCAGGGGCCGGTGGGTCTCGGCGCCGCGCCCGCCCTACTCGACTCGTCTCCGAACGGCGAGCCGCCCCACAGCAAGCCGATCACCACCAGGCCGGCGGCCAGCTGCACGACGAGGATCGTGACGAGGGCGCGCGGGCGCATCTCGGCCATTGTGAAGGCTCGGGCCACCCGGCACGGGCGCTTGCCCGCGCGGCGGTACCCTGCCCGGATGCCGCCGCGCCATCTCGACCGGCTGCCCGCCACCGACGCGTCCTTCCTCGCCCAGGAGCGCGGGTCGGCACACATGCAGGTCGGGGCGCTGGCGGTCTTCGCCGGCCCGCCACCGAGCTACGAGGAGCTCGTGGCGCACATCCAGGGGCGCCTGCACCTGGTGCCCCGCTACCGCCAGAAGCTCGCATTCCCTCGCTTCCAGCCTGACCGTCCATTCTGGATCGACGACCCCTTCTTCAACCTGCGCTACCACGTGCGCGACACGGCGCTGCCGGCGCCCGGCGCCACCGAGCAGCTCGAGCTGCTCGCGGCGCGTACGTTCTCCCAGCGACTGGACCGCACCAAGCCGCTGTGGGAGCTGCTGCTCGTGTCCGGCCTCGCCGGCGGCAACTTCGCCCTGATCTCGAAGAACCACCATGCCCTCGTGGACGGTGTCGGCGGCCTCGACCTGGCGACCGTGCTGCTCGACCCCTCACCCGTCCCGAGCGTCGTGCCCGCGCCGGAGCGACGCTGGGTGCCGGGTCCAGAGCCATCGCAGGCCCAGCTCGCCGCCGAGGGGATCAAGGAGGTGGTCAAGGCTCCGCTCGAGCTTGCCGGCCGCCTCCTGAGCGCGATCGAGGACCCCAAGAAGAGCGCCGCAGCCGAGCTGCGCTGGGCCGCGGAGGGGCTTGGCGAGGTCGCCTGGGCGGTGCTCAATCCCGCTCCCGAGACCCCGCTCAACCTCCCGATCGGCCCGCATCGACGACTGCTGTGGGTGCGCCGCTCGCTGGCGGAGTTCAAGACGATCAAGGACGCGCTCGGCGGCACCGTCAACGACGTCCTGCTCGCGGTCGTCACTGGCGCGCTGCGGCGCTGGCTCGCGACGCGAGCGGTTCGCACGGAGGGGCTCGAGCTGCGTGCGCTCGTGCCGGTCTCGATCCGTGAGGCCGACGCGGACGGCTCGCTCGGGAACCGCCTGATCGCGCTGCGCGGCGCGCTGCCGGTCTACGCGAAGGACCCGATCGAGCGCCTGGCGCTCGTGCGCGAGGCGATGACGGAGGTCAAGGAGTCGAAGCAGGCGATCGGCGCGCGCGTGATCGCTGGGCTTCAGAACCTCGCCCCGCCGATGCGCCTGGCCGACGTCTCTCGGATCAACTTCTCGACGCGGCTCTTCAACCTGCTAGTCACGAACATGCCCGGGCCGCAGCTGCCCCTCTACCTGCTCGGGCGCAAGCTCGACGCGTTCGTGCCGATCGCCTTCCTGGCCGAGGGCCACGCGCTCGCCGTGGCGATCACAAGCTATGACGGCAAGGTCGACTTCGGCCTGATCGCCGACTACGACTCGCTGCCCGACCTCGACCGGTTCGGGGGCTTCATCGAGGAGTCGCTCGAGGAGCTGCTCGCCGCGAGCGCCGCCGGCTAGTCGCCGAACCAGTCCGGCTGGTCCTCCTGGAGGTCCACGTAGACCGACTTCACCTGCGTGTAGTGCTCCATCACCTGGCGCCCGTTCTCGCGCCCGTAGCCCGACTCTTTGTAGCCGCCGAAGGGCATCGTGTGATTCCAGACGCGGTAGTTGTTGATCCAAACCGTGCCGGCCCGCAAGCGCGCGGCCACGCGATGCGCGCGCTTGACGTCGCGCGTCCAGACGGCGGCGGCCAGGCCGTAGCGGGTGTCATTGGCGCGGGCGACCGCCTCGTCCTCGTCCGAGAAGGCGATCACGCTCGTCACCGGCCCGAAGATCTCCTCGCGCGCCACGCGCATGTCGTTCGAGACGCCGTCGAGGATCGTCGGCGTGAAGAACCAGCCGTCGCCGAGGCCGGCCGAGGCCGGCGGCTCGCCGCCGCTCGCCACGCGTGCTCCCTCGCCGGCGCCGATCGCCACGTACTCCTTGATCTTGTCGAGCTGGCGCTGCGAGGTCTGCGAGCCCATCTGGGTGGAGTCGGCGAGCGGGTCCCCGACGCGAATCGACTGCGCCTTGGCGGCGAAGCGCTCGACGAACTCTTCCCTCACGCGCCGGTCGACGAGCGTCCGCGACGCGGCCATGCACGACTGGCCGGCGGCCGAGAAGATCCCGAACGCCGAGCGGTTGACGGCATCGTCGAGGTCGGCGTCGGCGAAGACGATGTTCGGCGACTTGCCTCCGAGCTCGAACGTGACGAGCTTGAGCGTCGGTGCCGCGGCGGCGGCGATCGCCTTGCCGACCTCGGTCGAGCCGGTGAAGGCGATCTTGTCGACGTCGGGATGGCGTACGAGCGCGTCGCCCGCGCGCTCGCCGAAGCCCGGCACGATGTTGACGACGCCCGGCGGCAGCTCGAGCTGCTCGATCAGGCGGGCGAAGGCGAGCGCCGACAGCGGCGTCTCCTCGGCGGGCTTGAGGACGATCGTGTTGCCGCCCGCGAGCGCCGGGCAGAGCTTCCAGGCGAGCATAAGCAGCGGCGAGTTCCACGGGATGATCGCCCCGACGACGCCGATCGGCTCGCGGCGCGTGTAGGTGAACATCGGCGCGACCTCGGGCATCGTCTCGCCGAGCACGTTCTGGCACATGCCGGCGAAGTACTCGAAGTAGCGCACGATCGCCGCCATCTCGACGCGGGTCTCGCGGATCGCCTTGCCGTTGTCGCGCGACTCGAGCTCGGTCAGCTCGTCGCGGTGGCGGTCGATCAGCTCGGCCATGCGCCATAGGATCCGCGCGCGATCGGGCGCGAGCACGCGGCCCCAGTCGCCCTCGAACGCGCGCCGCGCCGCGGCGACGGCGGCGTCGACGTCGTCGGGCCCGGCCTCGGCGACATCGGCCCACACCCTGCCGGTGGCAGGCTCGTAGGAGTCGAAGCGGCGCCCGTCGGCGGCGTCGCGCCACGAGCCGTCTATGTAGAGGCGAGTCGGCCGCGCCGCCTCGTCGCCTCGGACCTCGGTCCGCGCGCTCTCGGTCGTGGCCATGTCCGCTTCCCCCTTAGCTCGCCGTCTTCCCCGCCCGCGGAGGCTAGAAGATCGAGGAGGGCCCTGGAAGGGTCAGTACCCGAGCGCGAACTTCGCGTCCTCGGACATCCGCTCGGGCGTCCAGGGAGGCGTGAAGACCATCTTCGGGTGGACCTTCGAGACGCCCGCGAGCTCGCCCACGTACTCCTTCATCTGATCGGACACCTGGGGCCCGATCGGGCACCCCGCGGTGGTCAGCGTGAAGGTCACGTAGACCTCCTCGCCCTCGATCTCGACGTCGTAGACGAGGCCGAGCTCCACGAAGTCGAGCCCGAGCTCCGGGTCGATCACGTTCGTGAGCGCGTCGGTCACCTCTTCCTTGGTGGGCACGAGAAGCATGTTAGTAGGGTCGTTCCATGCCGCTGCTGCCGCTGATAGCGCTGTTCATCGTCGTCCCGATCGTCGAGCTCTACTTCATCTTGCAGGTGGCGGATGTGATCGGCCCGCCGTACACGGTGCTGATCCTGATCGGCGCCTCGGTGGCCGGATCGCTGCTGCTGCGCTCGGAGGGTCGTGCCGCCTGGCGACGCTTCAACCTGGCGATGAAAGAAGGCAGGATGCCCCACACCGAGGTCCTCGACGGCATCCTGATCGTCTTCGGGGGAGCGTTCCTGATCACGCCCGGCTTTCTGAGCGACGTCGTCGGGCTGGGGCTGCTGTTGCCGCCCGTCCGCGCGGTCGCGCGCCGCTTCCTCGTCCGCGCGCTCGGCAGGAGGCTGCTTGTGGGCGTGGCCGGCGCGCGGCGCACACGGCCGGCTCCCGCG
>JACCXP010000192.1 GCA_013696905.1 Thermoleophilaceae bacterium | reverse complement strand
GAAGGACGCCGCCGACAGGAACGAGTCGGTCGCCAGCGAGGCCTTGGTGATGCCGAGGATGATCTCCTCAAACTGGGCCTGATCGGACTTCGCCTTCTTGAGGTCCGCGTTGGCCTTGGCCATCTCGTAGCGGTCGACGAAGGCACCCGGCAGGTAGGTCGAGTCGCCCTTCTGGTCCACGCGCACCTTCTTCATCATCTGGCGGACGATGATCTCGATGTGCTTGTCCTTGATGTCGACGCCCTGGGACTTGTAGACCTTCTGGACCTCGTCGACGAGGTAGACCTCCGTGTCCGTGCGGCCGCGGATCTCGAGCAGCTCGTGTGGATAGATCGACCCCTGGTTGAGCTGGTGGCCGGCCTTGACCTTGTCGCCCGAGCTCACCAGGACGTGCGTGCGGACGGGGAACGTGTAGGCGTGCTCCTCACCGGCCGCGTCGGTGACGACGACCTTGCGCGCCTTATCGGTGTCCTCGAGTGAGACGGTGCCCTCGGCCTCGGCGAGCCTCGCGAGTCCCTTCGGCTTGCGCGCCTCGAACAGCTCGACCACGCGTGGAAGACCCTGCGTGATGTCCAGGCCCGCGACGCCACCGGTGTGGAAGGTGCGCAGCGTCAGCTGCGTGCCCGGCTCGCCGATCGACTGCGCGGCGATGATGCCGACCGCGTCGCCGATCGCCACCAGCTTGCCGGTGGCCATCGCGAGGCCGTAGCAGCGCTGGCAGATGCCGGCCTCGGCCTCGCACTTGAGCACCGAGCGCGTCGGCACCGCTACCTCGTCGTCGCCGTAGCCCTCGCGCGCCTGCTCGAGCTTCGCGAGCGTGATCAGCTCGTCCTGCTCGAGCAGCATGCGCCCGCGCTTGGTGGTGAAGTCGCCGGCGGGGAAGCGCCCGACGAGCGACGTGTTGAGCCCGCCGCCCTTGCGAACCATCGGCATCTCGACGGACTCCCCGGTACCGCAGTCCTCCTGGCGCACGATCACGTCCTGGGAGACGTCGACGAGGCGCCGCGTCAGGTAGCCGGAGTCGGCCGTGCGCAGGGCGGTGTCGGCGAGGCCCTTGCGCGCGCCGTGGGTCGAGATGAAGTACTCGAGCACCGACAGGCCCTCCATGAAGTTGGCCTTGATCGGGCGCTCGATGATCTCGCCCTTCGGGTTTGCCATCAGACCGCGCATGCCGGCGAGCTGGCGGATCTGCTTGAACGACCCGCGCGCGCCCGAGTTGGCCATCATGAAGATCGGGTTCAGGACGTCGAGGTTCGCCTCCATCGCCTGCCCGACCTCGTCGGTCGCCGCCGTCCACTTCTCGACGACCGCCTCGTGGCGCTCCTCGTAGGTGATCAGGCCCGAGTCGTACTGCTCGTGGATCTCGCTGACCTCGCCCTCGTAGCGATCGAGGATCGCCTCCTTCTCCGGCGGGATGACGACGTCGTTCTTCGAGATCGTGATCCCGGCCTGCGTGGCGAAGCGGAAGCCGAGGTCCTTGAACGCGTCGAGCACGAGCGCGACCGCGTGCGGCCCGTGGAGGGCCACGAGCGCGCCGATCACGCCGTTCATGTCACGCTTGCGCAGCGACTGGTTGACGAACACGTACGTGCTCGGGTCCCAGTCCCGCTCGAGCGTCTCCGACAGCGCGCGCTCGATCTTCTCGTTGAAGATGATGCGCCCGACCGTGGTCAGGATGTGGGTGTCCTGCGCGCCGCGCCGGTACTCGGCGAGGTCGTGCAGCTTGACCATCCCGTGCTCGTAGGCGAGCTCGGCCTCCTGCGCCGAGCGGTAGACGTGCGGGCGCGCGCCGTCCGCCTGATCCCAGTCCCCCGCCTGCAGCTTCAGCTCGAGCTGCTCGAGCTCGGTGGCGTCGGGCCCGTAGGTGAGGTAGTAGGCGCCGAGCACCATGTCCTGCGTCGGCGTCGCGAGCGGCTGCCCGTGCGCCGGCGACAGGATGTTGTTGGCCGACAGCATCAGCAGCCGCGCCTCGGCCTGGGCCTCCGCCGACAGCGGCAGGTGGACCGCCATCTGGTCGCCGTCGAAGTCGGCGTTGAAGGCCGAGCAGACGAGCGGGTGGACCTGGATCGCCTTGCCCTCGACCAGGACGGGCTCGAATGCCTGGAGGCCGAGGCGGTGGAGCGTCGGCGCGCGGTTGAGCAGCACCGGGTGGTTCTGGATGACCTCCTCGAGCACGTCCCAGACCTCGGGGATCATCGAGTCGACCATCTTCTTGGCGGCCTTGATGTTCTG
>JACCXP010000273.1 GCA_013696905.1 Thermoleophilaceae bacterium | reverse complement strand
GACTTACTCTGCGGGCGTGGCGCCGACCTTCTTGATCGCCGCTCACGACGGGCGCGCGCGCGCGGGCGTTCTTGCGACCGCGCACGGCGACCTCCAGACGCCCGCCTTCGTCCCGCTCGCATCCACGGCCACCGTCAAGGGGCTTGCGGCCGCCGAGGTCGAGCAGCTCGGCTACGAGATGGTGCTGGCCAACACCTTCCATCTCTTCATACAACCCGGCCACGAAGACATCGAGCGGATGGGCGGGCTGCACGAGTTCATGGGCTGGCGGCGCCCGATCATCACCGACTCGGGCGGCTTCCAGGTCTTCTCGATGGGCCACGGCTCGGTCGCCGAGGAGGTCAAGCGCAGGCGTGCGAGCACGAACAGCCAGGGGCGCGTGCTCTCGATCGAAGAGGAGGGCGTGCGCTTTCGCTCCTACCTAGACGGCGGCGAGCGCTTCATGGGCCCCGAGACCTCGATGGGGGTCCAGGCTGCGCTCGGCTCGGACGTGGCGCTCGCCTTCGACGAGTGCACCCCCTTCAACGTGACGCGCGACTACACGGCGCGCTCGACTGAGCGCACGCACCGCTGGCTCGATCGTTGCGTCGAGTGGCACCGGGCGCACGCGCCGGCCGGCCAGCTCCTCTACGGGATCGTCCAGGGCGGCGTCTATCGCGACCTGCGCGTCGCCTCGGCCGAGCGGATCGTCTCGACGGCGGTCGACGGCGTCGCGATCGGCGGCTCGCTCGGCCAGGACAAGGACCAGATCCGCGAGGTGGTCGAATGGACCGTCGCGGCGCTTCCGCAACCGCTGCCGCGACACCTGCTCGGGATCGGCGACGTCGACGACATCCTGCACGCGGTCGCCGCCGGCATCGACACGTTCGACTGCGCCACGCCGACCCGACTGGCGCGCCACGGGACGGCGCTCGTGCCGGACCCCGAGGCCCGCTGGCGGCTCGACCTCAAGCGGCCGCGCTGGCGGATGAGCCGGGAGCCGATCGCGGCCGGCTGCCCGTGCCCTGCGTGCCGCGATCACACCCGCGGCTACCTGCACTACCTCTGTCGAGCCGGCGAGCTGACCGCCGCGCGCCTGGTGACGCTGCACAACCTGACGTTCATGGCTGAGCTGATGGCGCGCGTGCGTGAGGCGGTGCGAAGCGGGCGCCTGCCCGAGCTCAGCCAGGCCGTGCTCGCGGGCGCCGCCCCGTGGGAGCCCGTGTCGCCTTGACCTCTCCGCTAGCGCGCGCTGTTGCGCTCGATCAGCTCGCGCAAGCCCTGGACCTGCCCATCGACGTCCGGCTCGCGTGGGGCCTCGGCGCCGCTTCCGCCGCTGCTCGAGACAAAGGCAAGCGCGAGCGCCGCGGCGATCACGATCGACGCGACCGTCGCCGCGAGGCGCCCGAGCGGAAAGCCCCCGCTGCGCTCGCGCGGCCGGCGCGAAGGGCGCGCGGAAGGGCGATCGTCGGTCCAGGGCTCGGCCGGGGCGTGCACCTGCGTGCCCGTTGCGCCGCCGCCGGTCGCGGGCAGCGCCTGCGTCGCCTCGCTGTCCCATGCGAGCGCCCGCGTGCGCTCCATGCTGTCGAGCCCCTGGGTCGCCTCCGTCGCGTGGCCGTGCAGCCCGGCGCGCAACGCCTCCCCGAGCTCGGCCGCGCTCGCGTAGCGCGCCTGCGGGTCGGGTGCCAGGCAGTGCAGCACGGCATCGTCGAGCGCGGGCGGGAGCCCCGGTCGGTGGATCGAGATCGGCTCGACGTGCTGGCTCTGCTGCTTGAGCGCGAGCTCCGAGATCGACCCGTACTCGTGCGGGAGGCGCCCTGACAGGAGCTGGTAGGCGACGACCCCCAGCGAGTAGATATCCGCGGGCGGCCCCGCCTCGTCGCCGCGGGCCTGCTCCGGAGAGAGGTAGGCGGCAGTGCCGAGGATCGAGCCGACCTGCGTGATCCGGCTTTGCTCTGCGGCCTTTGCGATGCCGAAGTCGGCCAGCTTCGTGGCGCCCGTCTCGGCGGCCACGAGCAGGTTGCCCGGCTTCACGTCGCGGTGCACGACGCCGCCACGGTGCGCGTAGTCGAGCCCGCGGCAGGCGTCGACGAGCACGTTCACCGCCTCCTCGATCTCGAGCATGTGACGCTCGCGCAGCAGGTCTGCGCACGACGCGCCGTCGACGTACTCCATGACGATGTAGTGGCGGCCCGAGTCGGCGTCACGGCCCGAGTCGAAGACCTGGACGATGTTCGGGTGCTGAAGCCGTGCGGCGGCGAGCGCCTCGCGGCGAAAGCGCGCCACGAACGCGTCGTCGTCGGCCAGGTGCTCGGCCAGCAGCTTGACGGCGACCGCGCGCTCGAGCACCGTGTCGAGCGCGCGGAAGACCGTCGACATGCCACCCGCGCCGAGGCGCGAGTCGATGCGGTAGCGGCCCGCGACGGTCTCGGGCGCGCTCATAGTCCGAGCCGCTCGCGGCCCTCGCGCTCGAGCGCCCGCAGGCCGCGCTGCACCGGGGCCGGCACGACCGCCGTGCCGCCGTCTCCGCTCTTGCCCTGTTCCTCCGGCTGCGCGGGCGTGCCGCCTCCCGGTGTCTCGGCGGGCGGGTCGGGATCCTTCGGGGGCGGCGGCTCTGTGCTCGGCGGGGCTTCCTCGTCCTCGTCGCTGCCCTTGCCCTTGGGGGTGTCCGTCGGCGGGGTCGTGCTGGTGGTGGGGGCGGGCTTCGTCGTCGAAGGCACAGGCGTCGGGTCGGGCGTCGTCGTCCGCGCCGGGCGGTTGGCCGCGCACTCCTCCTCGGCCACGTCCTTGAGGTGCCCGACGCCGTCGCGCAGAGCCTGCTCGACGTCCGAGTCGATGTCGTCGGGGAGGCGCTCGACCCGCCTGTCGAGGCGCACGAAGGTGCCCTTCTCGACGTCGCCGCACGCACCGGCGTCGACGCGTCGCTGCGCCTCCTCGAGGTCGGCGATCAGCGCAGCGGCCTGCGCGCGGGGGATCGGCTGGCGCTCGCTGCCACAGGCGCCGAGCGCCAGCCCCGCCGCGACCGCGATCCCGATCTGTCGCAGCGGTCCGCTCACTCGCCGGCGAAGAGGCGCCGGCCGAGCGCCTGCGGCAGGCCGGCGCGCTCGATCGCACGCGCGGCGTCCTCGACCGGGTACTCGGTCCGGTGCCAGGTCGCGGTCCAGCTCTCGAGTGCAAGCAGCAGCCAGGCGGCGCGAGGGTCGCCGTCGCGCGGCTGGCCGACGCCGCCCGGATTGAGGATCCACTCGCCGGAGGACAGGTCGGCCTCGGCGCCGGCGGGCGTCTGGCGACCGTCGGCGCCGCCGCCGTCCACGCGCCAGAAGCACAGCGCCACGTGCGAGTGCCCGACCACGCCCACGCGCGTGTCCATCGCGTCCATGCACTCGCCGGCCTGGACGGTCGAGAGCACGTACTCCCAGACGGGGTCGCGGGGGCTGGCGTGGAATAGCCCCAGCGGGCCGCTGCTGTCGGCCGGTGCGAGGCCGGCGAGGTAGTCGAGCGCGTCCGAGCCGATGTGCTCGCGCGTCCAGCGTGCCGCCGCCGCGGCGTTGCTCGAGAAGGTGGCGATGTCGAGCCGGCCGAGCACCACCAGGTCGTGGTTTCCCACCAGGCAGACCGCGCAGCGCTCGGCCGCGAGCGCGACGCACTCGTCGGGCTCGGCGCCATAGCCGACGAGGTCGCCGAGGCACCAGGTCTCGTCCACCCCCGCTCGCTCGATGTCGGCGAGCACGGCCTCGAAGGCGGGCAGGTTGCCGTGGATGTCGGAGACCAGTGCGACCCGGCGCGGCGGACGCGGGGCGCTCTCTACAGTTGGCTCGCCATGGGTCGTCATCGTCTATCGCTGCCGGCCGCGCTGGTGCTCGTGGGCCTGGCCGCCGGTGTGGCGACCCTCGTGCTCAGGCCTCGAAGCGGCTTGATCGAGCCGGACGTGATCGACAAGACAGCGTACTTCAGCGCTCAGGAGATCGAGCGGGCAGAGGCTTTCCGCGGACCGCAGCGCGTGCTCGGCGTCGCCGGCCTGCTTGTCTCCGGGGGCACGCTCGCGCTCGTCGTCCTGCGTCCCCCGCGCCGCCTGCGCCGGGCGCTCGAGCGCTCGACCAGGCGACCGCTGCTGGGAGGCGCGGCGGTCGGCGCGGGCGTGTCGCTCGTGCTGACGGCGGTCGCGCTGCCGCTCGACGCGGTGTCGCACGAGCGTGCGGTGGACGTCGGGCTCTCGACCCAGGAGTGGGGCTTCTGGCTCACCGACCTGGCAAAGGCGAGCGCGATCGGGGCGCTCTTCGCGGCCGGTGGAGCGGCTGGCGCTGTCGCGCTCGCACGGCGCTTCCCGCGTCACTGGTGGGCCCCGGGCGCGCTTGCGATCACGGCCGTCTCGATCGCGTTCGTGTTCGTCGCCCCGCTCGTGCTCGACCCGATCTTCAACCGCTTCACCCCGCTGCCCGCCGGCGAGCTGCGCTCCGACGTGCTGACGCTCGCCGAGCGCTCGGGCGTCGAGGTCGGCGAGGTCTACCGGATGGACGCCAGCCGGCGCACGACCGCGGTCAACGCCTACGTCGGGGGACTCGGCGCGAGCAAGCGCGTCGTGCTCTACGACACGCTGCTCGACGACCTCGAGCCCGCCCAGGTCCGCTCGGTGGTGGCCCACGAGCTCGCCCACCAGCGCTACGGGGATCTGCCCAAGGGGATCCTGTGGCTCGCGATCGTCACCGTGCCCGCGGCCTATCTGGCGCAGCGGCTGACCGAGCGCCTCGCGCCCTCAGGCGCGATCGGCTCGCCCGCGATGCTGCCCGCGCTCGCTCTCGCCGTCGCGCTCGTGTCGTTCGCGGTCGGGTCGGCCGGCAACGTGCTCTCGCGCCAGGTGGAGGCGCGGGCCGACGCGTTCGCGCTCGACCTGACGCGGGATCCCGCCGCCTTCATCGGCCTCGAGCGCGGGCTCGCGACGCGCAACGTCTCAGACCCCGACCCGCCGCGCGTCCTGCACCTGCTGTTCGGCACCCACCCGACGACGCTCGAGCGGATTGGCTACGGCGAGGCGTGGCGAGCCCGGGGAGGTTCCTAGTCCCCCGGGTACTCGGGGAGGTTCTTGATCCCTTCGCGCGTCTCCCACTTGCCGAGGTTGTCCTCCATCGCCTCGATCAGCTCGCGCATGAAGCGTGGTGACAGGCTGACGCGCGAGACCACGACGCCGGGCACCTCCTCGTCCTCGACCTCGTGGTCGACGCGCGCGAATGTGATCGTGAACTCGTACTCCGAGTGGCTCACGTTCGCGAAGTTGGCATAGACGCCGGCCATCGCCTCGGGTGAGGTGTGGATGTTGAAGCGGCGCTCGGCTCCCTCGTCGGGCACGCGCTCTAGTATCGCACCGGGCCGGTCATGCGCACAATCGTCCTAGCCGTAGGTCGCCTCCGCCCGCCCTTCTCCGACGACGTCCAGCACTACCAGCAGCTGCTCGCTCGCCACGCGCGCCTCGAGCTGATGGAGGTGAAGGAGGACGAGAAGGTCACTGGACGCGTTCCCGCCACCGCCTTTCTGTGCCTGCTCGACTCGCGTGGCGCCGCCCTCGACTCGCTCGCCTTCGCGGAGTTCCTCGAGCAGCGTCGCCAGTCGGGAAAGGATCTCTGCTTCGTGCTCGGCGGTCCGCGCGGACTCGATCTGGCCGACTGCGACATGCGCCTGTCGTTCGGGCCGATGACGCTGCCCTACCAGCTCGCCCGGGTCGTGCTGCTCGAGCAGCTCTATCGCGCCCACAAGATCCTGGCGCGCGAGCCATACCATTACTGAGTGTCCTGCCGCCCATCGGCTCGCCCTTGACCGACCCGGTCGCGAGCCTGCGCGCGGCCCTCTCGGC
>JACCXP010000259.1 GCA_013696905.1 Thermoleophilaceae bacterium | reverse complement strand
CGACCCGCTCCGCGGCCGGCGCCCACCGCGGCGCCCACGTCGCGGACAACACCGGTCAAGGCCTTCGACGACTCGGGTTGAGCGCCCTGGGGCGCTGCACCCGGCCTGCGTGCGGCGCCGTAGCCGCCATCAGGTCGGTCCCGGCCGCCACTCCCGTCGCGCGCTCAGTCGATCTCGGCGCCCTCGCCCTGGAACGACGGCAGGGGATTGCCATCGGCGATCCACACTCTGCTCCCGCGGCCCGCCCGAGCCTCAACGCTCGATAATGGCGGTTATGGAAACTCGTCGGCGAAAGAGGGGCTCAGCGCAGCCTCAGCCGCCTGACGCTCACACCCGGCGCCGCGCCCGGCACCTCGAGGCGAACGGTGAGCGTGACGGCGACGCTCGCGAGGCGCTTGATCCGTGACCGGGCCGCGTCGCCGGCGCGCAGCCTGATCCTCGTGCGCCCGGCGCCGCGCGACACGCCGAGACCGCGAGCGATCTCGGCGCGCACCCCGAGCCTGCGTGCCGTCCGCCTGCCGACGCGCAGCGTCGCGCGCAACCGGCCGGGGCGATTGACTTGCGCCGACAGCACCATTCCCCGTCCGAGCAACGCTGCGAGCGAGCCGCGCACGATCGCAAAGCGCGCTTGCGGTGCACCGCCGGCTGCGAATGCGCCGGCCTGCGAATCGTCGCCGGGCCCGCCCAGATCGAGCGGTGCCTCGGCGATCGTCGCTGCGACGTCCGCGAGCACGAGCGGCGGCACGAGGGCATCGAGCGGCATCGGCGAACCGCCGCCGGCGCTCGTCGTCTCGGCTCGCACACAGCCGAAGCCGAGCCCGGCGAGGCGCGGATCGCGCACCGACAGCGAGACCGAGTCGCCCTGAACGGACTTGTCGACGGCCGCTGACGCGGCTCCCAACACCGGATGAGCGAGCGTCGCGCCGGCCCCTGGAGCGGCGAGCGTAGTGATCACGGCGGCGCCGGCGGCCGAGCAGGCCTGCGGATCGGGGTCGGGCGAGAACGAGACGCTCAGCCTGGTCGCGGGAGTCGCGGCCACGGGCGCAGCGAAGAACACCTGGGCGCTCAGTGCTCCGTCGCTGTCGTAGTCGGCGAGCAGCGAGACGATGTCGCGCCCCGCGAGCCCCTCGTCGGCATCGAAGGCAAGCCCGCTGCGCTCCGAAGCCACCGCCGTGGGCGCGCCGAGCACGACGCCGAACGCGATCAGAGCCACGGCGCCGAGGCCCGATCGGCGCGTCCTTCGGCGTCCTCGCGAGCGGCAAATCCTGCGCTCTTCGCGAGTTGACATAGCTCTCCCCTCCGTGGCGTCGAAGCACGAGACGATCTCCCAACCGTATGCCACACTGGGCCGGATGGCCAAGCAGCGGCAGATGAAGACGCAGACGCGCCAGGGCAACCTCGCGGCGATGCAGCAGCTCGAGCAGCGGACCGACGAGCAGCTGCTCAGCGAGTCCAAGTACCGCTCTGCCGCGCGCGCGATCCTCGGCGCCCGGGCCGCGGAGCGCTACGACGCGAAAGCCGCGCGTACCTACTACAACGAGGCGATGGCGGGCGCGCATCCGCAGGAGCGTCCGGCGCTGCGTCAGATGATGAAGGCCTCACTGGCGCTCGCGGAGCGGCGCCCCGACGAGCTGCGCGACGCCGTCACCAAGCTCGGGCAGACGCCTCCCAGCAACCGCCAGCTGATGCTGCTGCGGATCATGTCGCTCGTGGCCCCGCCGCCGAACGCGAGCAAGGCGATCAAGGCGCGCGGATACGCCCTGATACTCCTGCTCGTGATCGTGCTGCTCGCCGTCGGCTACGGCCTGGCAGAGCTGTTCGCGCTGCCCTTCGGCGGCATCTCCTTCACGTGGGCGCTACCGGTCGGGATGCTGATCGTGCTCGCGGTGCTCGGTGTGCTCGCGCTCGTCGGGCGACGGCGCCAGAAGCGCGCAGCCGCGTCCCGCGCGCGCAGCTAGCGCGGACGGGAACGCTCACTCCGAGGGGCTAGATCCCCGGCAGCTTCTCGAGCAGCACTGCCAGGCGCTCGGCCGTCTGCTCGAGCGACTCGGCGCGCGCCTCGAGCCGCTCGACACCCGGCGCGAGCGTCTCGATCGCCGCGAGGCGGCCGTCGAGGCGCTGCAGCAGCTCGAGCATGGCGGTCAGTCGGGTCTCGACGTCGTCCACGCGCGCCGCGAGCAGCCGCTCCACCTCCGGGAGCCGGGCGGCCGCGTCGCTGAGCGAGTCGAGGTTGTCGAGCGCGGAGGCGAGGTCGACCGCCTCTCCCCCCGCCCGCTTCCATTCGCCCGCGAGTGCGCCCGTGGCGAGGGCGATGGTATGCAGATCCTCGACCGCCCGCGCGAGCAGGCGGGGCGGCAGCAGCAGCGATCCGAGCGACGGAATCGGGCTAAGCGGCGACGCGGGAGGGCTGAGCCGAGGCGAGCTTTGCCTGCTGTCGCTCCGGCGCCACCTTGACCACGTTCCACGCGAGTCCCAAGCGCTCGAGCAGGCCGATCAGGAGCGCCGAGGTGTCGACCTCCCACCAGCGCAGACCGTGCTTGGCCGACGTCGGGAAGGCATGGTGGTTGTGGTGCCACGACTCCCCGAACGAGGGCAGCGCGAGCCAGAAGACGTTGGTCGAGTGGTCGTCGGTGTCGAAGCGCCGGCGGCCGAAGAAGTGGCAGACCGAGTTGATGCTCCAGGTGACGTGGTGGAGCAGGAAGATCCGAACGAAGCCGCCCCACAGCAGCGCGGTGAGGCCGCCCGCGAGCGACTGTGTGAGCGCCAGCCCGAGCAGGAAAGGGATCAGCAGGCCGAGCGCGACGAACGCCGGGAACTTCTTCGTGATGAAGCGCAGGCCGTCGTCGGCGAGCAGGTCCCGGGCGAAGCGCTTTGCCTGCGCGCGCCCCTGCTCGTCGAAGAGCCAGCCCATGTGCGCGTGCCAGAGCCCGCGCGCGGCGCCACGCCAGCCGTCGCCGAAGTCCACGTGCGGCGAGTGTGGATCGCCCTCTTCGTCGGCGAAGGTGTGGTGCTTGCGGTGGTCGGCGACCCAAACGATTGCCGGGCCCTCGACCGCCATCGACCCGAGCGCCGTGAGCGTGTACTTGATCGGCCGGGAGGTCTCGAATGCGCGATGGGTGAGCAGCCGGTGGAAGCCGACCGTCACTCCGAAGCCGGTGAGCACGTACATCACTCCGAAGATGGCGAGGTCGGTCCAGCCGACGTAGTCGTTCCAGAGCAGCGGGATGGCGACCAGGAAGGCGGCGAAGGGCAGGATTACAGCGGCGAGGTTGGCGAACTTATGGATTTTCTTCATGGGTTGAGCCTAGGACACACTATTCTGGCGAACTCGTCACCAGATCCAAGTCTTCGTTGGCAGAACTTGTAACCAGGTAAAGGAAAATGGAGCCCGGCGCCGTCGATCATCCCTGGAGGGGCCTTCCGCCCGAGGTAGCGCACGTCCTGCGCCCTGAGCTGCCCCCGCTCGCGGACGAGATCATCGCCGCCGTCTTCGAGGGCGTGCCCGAGTACCGGCGTCCGCTCGAGGGACCGTTCGGGCGTGGCCTGCGCGTGGGCGTGCAGGAGGCGCTGTCGCAGTTCATGGAGATGATCGAGCACCACGACCGTGCCCGGGCCGAGCGTGCCCGCGAGCTGTACGTGAACCTCGGCCGCGGCGAGATGCTGGCGGGGCGCACGCTCGATGCGCTGCTCGCGGCATACCGCCTCGGCGCGCGTGTGGCCTGGCGGCGCCTGGCCGCCGCGGGCGCCGCGGGCGGGCTCCCGCCCGAGACGCTCTACCTGCTGGCCGAGGCGATCTTCGCCTACATCGACGAGCTCTCGGCCGAGTCGGTCGAGGGATACGCGCAGGAGCAGTCGGCGGCGGCGGGCGAGGCCCAGCGCAGGCGGCGCGTGCTGGTCCGACTGCTCGTGCAGCGCCCGCCGGCCGACCCGGCGGCGATCGCCGCGGCGGCTGTAGATGCCCGCTGGGAGCTGCCGCGCACGTTGGCCGCGCTCACGCTCGAGGGCGAGGATCCCGACCGCCTGGCCGGGCG
>JACCXP010000019.1 GCA_013696905.1 Thermoleophilaceae bacterium | reverse complement strand
GCCGCGGCGACTGCCGCGGCCGGAGCGACCGGAATGCGAGCCTGGCTCGCGTCGCGCGCCTACGCATGGATGACGCCGCGCCGGTTGCGGGCGGTCAGCGCGGGGCTCGTCACACTCGGCGTCGTATCGGCCTCCGTGCGCTTCTAGCGAGGGGCAGGACGAGCCGGCCGTAGCCGGCCGGAACGGCCATGACGCCGCTGCTTGACTCTCTGCCGGGGAAGGTCTTCGCCGCTCTGGCGGCATGCCTGATCGTGGCCACCGGTGTCGGTCTTGTGCTGCTGTGGCCAGAGCGAAGCAGCGAAGCACGGCTGCCGAGCTCGCTGCGACCGACGACAGAGCAGGCCGAGGTACTCGCGGTGGCGATGCAGGCGTGCCAGAACCCCGCCGCGCGCCGCTGCCGGCGGGTGGATGTAAAGCTGCTCAGCGGGCCCGATAGGGGGACCCGCGCCGTGTTCCGTACAGGCGAGGCGGGCTTCGACCCCGAGGTTGACGTGGGCGATCGGCTGCGCCTTGTGAAGAACGAGACGCCCGTCGGCGGCGAGGGCGGCTCGATCGAGCCGTACTCGCTGACAGACTTCGAGCGGCGATCCACGATCCAGTGGCTCTTGCTGGGATTCGTCGCGCTCGTGGTCGCGTTCGGGCGGTGGCGAGGGGCACTGGCGGTGGTCGGGCTTGGGATCAGCCTCGCCGTGGTGATCCAGTTCGTGCTCCCGGCGATGCTAGACGGACGCGCACCGCTCGCCGTGGCCTTGGTCGGTTCGCTCACGATCATGTTCGTCACGATCGCCCTCGCGCACGGCGTTGGCCCCAAGAGCCTCGCCGCGGCGCTCGGAACGGCCACGAGTCTGCTGCTGACGGCGGCGCTTGCCTTGGCGTTCACCGAGCTGGTCCACTTGACCGGATTCTCGTCGGAGGAGGCGACGCTCTTGCAGGCGAACGCCGGCGCCGTCTCGCTCGAGGGCTTGGTGCTGGCCGGGATCGTGATCGGCGCGCTCGGCGTCCTCGACGACGTCACGGTCAGCCAGGCCTCCGCGGTCATGGCACTTCAGCGCGCGAACCCCGCGCAGGGTTTCGGCCAGCTGTACCGCGGCGGCCTGACGGTCGGACGCGACCACGTCGCGGCGACGGTGAACACCCTGGTGCTCGCCTACGTCGGCGCCTCGCTGCCGATCCTGTTGATATTTGCCGTCGGCGAGACGCCCTTCGCCGATGCGGTCAATCGCGAAGCTGTCGCCGAGCAGATCGTCGCCACGCTCGTCGGCTCGATCGGCTTGATCGCGGCAGTGCCCGTGACGACGGCGCTTGCGGCGCTGCTCGCCGCGCGGCAACCGCCCCCCGACAAGTCGAGATCGAGCATCTAGCCTGGCGCTCACGGTGCGCCTGCGGCGGATCCACCCAGATCCCGCGGAGGTGGCGGTGGAGGAGGTCGTCGCGGGCCTCGAGCTCGGCCGCGCGGCTCCCCCCGAGCGACCCTACGTGGTGCTCAACATGATCGCGACCGTGGATGGACGCGCGGCCGTGCGGGGCGGCACGCGCGAGATCTCGAGTCCCGCCGACAGGGCGATGCTCGTCCACCTGCGCACCCAGGTCGACGCCGTCATGGTCGGCGCGGGCACGCTGCGAGCCGAGCCCTATGGGCGCCTGGTGCGCGACCCGGCCCTGCGCGAGAAGCGCCGCCGCGAGGGTCTCGAGCAGGATCCGCTGGCGTGTCTCGTGAGCGGGCGCCTCGAGCTCCCCGCCGACCTTCCGCTGCTCGCCGATCCGCACTCGCGCGTGCTGATCGCGACCGCCTCGAAGGGCACGGTCGAGCGCGCGACGGCGAGCGTCGAGTACCTGCGCGGCGACGCCGAGCAGCTCGACCTCGGCGGCGTGCTCGGCGCGCTGCGCGCCGAGCACGGCGTGCGATCGCTGCTGTGCGAGGGAGGCCCGCGACTGACCGCGGATCTGTTCGCCCGTGGGCTCGTCGACGAGCTCTTCCTGACGCTCGCGGCGACGGTGGCCGGCGGCGAGGAGGGCCCCGCCATCGTCGCGCGCGCGCCGCTCGAGGAGCTCGTCGCGCTCGAGCTCGTGTGGGTGCTCGAGGCCGAGGGCGACCTCTACTTGCGCTACCGGGCGCAACCCTGAGGCTTCGGCGTGGCTACCTTTAATCCTGCAAATCGGCTTGCAGCGGTGTCGCCGGCCGCCAAGACCGTCTAAGAACCGAGTCGCGATGGCCCAGCCGACCTTCTCCACAGACGCCCTTCGCTCGCGTGGTCGCGCCCCGGCGCGCTCCGGCGTGCCGGTCGTCGAGATGAGGGACGTCAGCAAGACATACGGCACGGGCTCGACAGCGCTCGAGCGGGTTTCGATGCGCGTAGGGCGCGGGGAGTTCGTCTTCCTCGTCGGCTCGACGGGCTGTGGCAAGTCGACCTGCATCCGGCTGCTGCTGAAGGAGCTCGACCCGACCGAGGGCGAAGTGCTGATCTCCGGCCGCTCGCTCGGCGAGATCTCGCGCAAGCGGATCCCACACCTGCGCCGCAACATCGGCGTTGTCTTCCAGGACTACAAGCTGCTGCCGAACCGGACCGTCTACGCGAACGTCGCCTACGCGCTCCAGGTGATCGGCGAGAGCCGCGAGTCGATCCGGCGCAAGGTGCCGGACATCCTGCGCCTCGTCGGCCTCTCGACCAAG
>JACCXP010000248.1 GCA_013696905.1 Thermoleophilaceae bacterium | reverse complement strand
ACCGCCGGCGGAGACACCGCGGTGTTCTCGATCCTGATGAACCGCGTCGGGCCCACCGGCGCCCGGCGGCTCCAGGACCGGATGGTCCACGCGATCGCGCGCCGGCGCTGAAGGGCCTGCGAGGCGTGAGCTGATCACCGGGCTGAGCGGGCAGGAGGAGACGCCGAAGGCCGGCGACCCCGATGGCTACGGCGCCGCCGCCGTCGACCTTGGTCGTGGCAACAGGGTGTGCTTCCGGATCGACGCCGAGCAGATTCGGCACGGCCGTCGCCGGGCACATCCACGGGGCCGCGAAGGGCAAGGCCGGTCCGGTCGTGGTGCCGCTGTTCATGGGCGATGTGCCGTCGCGCACCCGCTGCGTGAGGGCCAAGCGGTCACTCGTCAGGGACATACTGCGTGACCCCGCCGACTACTACGTCAACGTCCACACGCCCGACTTCCCGGACGGGGCGATCCGAGGACAGCTGACCAAGTAGCGACGAGCTGACGCGACAGGGCTCGGCCGCTCCGGGCCGGGCCCGTCGCGGCGCCCGAGCGCTCAGGCGCCCGCGAGCAGCTCGAGCAGGCGCTCCTCATCGATCACCTCGGTGCCGACCGCGCGCGCCTTGGCGAGCTTCGTGCCCGGGTCCTCGCCCGCGACGAGATAGCCGGTCCTCCCGGACACCGAGCCCGTGACCTTGCCGCCCGCCGCCTCGATCCGCTCGGTGGCGACCTCGCGCGACAGGGTCGGCAGGGTGCCCGTGATCACGAACGTGCGTCCGGCCAGCGCGCCCTCGCTGCCCCGCGCCGAGCCCTCCTCCTCCATCGCAAGCCCGTGGCCGCGCAGGCGCTCGATCAGATCGCGCGTGCGCGGCTCGGCCAGCGTCTCGACGATCGTTGCGGCGAGCACCGGACCGATCCCGGGCGTCTGCTCGACGACCTCATCGGCCGCGGCCGATATCAACGCGTCGACGCCGCCGAACCGGCTCGCGAGCGCGCGCGCGTTGACGAAGCCGATCCCCGGGATCCCGAGCGCGAACAGCACGCGGTTGAACGGGCGCTGCTTGGAGGCCTCGATCGCCTCGACGAGCTTGCGCGCGGACAGCTCGCCGAAGCCCTCGATCTCCGTCAGCGCCTCGGGGCGCAGCTCGTAGATGTCCGCGACGTTCGCGATCAGCCCGAGGCGCAGCAGCAGCCCCGCGCGCTCCTCGCCGAGGCCCTCGATGTCCATCGCACCGCGCGAGACGAAGTGCTTGACCGCCTGGAAGAGCTGGCCGGGGCACGAGGCGCGGTTGGGGCAGATCGTCCACACGCTGCCCTCGGGCTTGACGGTCTCAGTGCCGCACGAGGGGCAGTGTGCCGGCGCCTGCGGCGGCGCCGAGCGGCGGCGGCGGCGCTGGGCGGCGGCTGTGGGCGAGATCACCGCGGGGATCACGTCGCCCGCGCGCATGATGATCACCTCGTCGTCCTCGCGCACGTCCTTTCGGCGCAGATCCTCCTCGTTATGGAGCGTGGCGAGCTTGACGGTCACGCCCGAGACGATCACCGGCTCGAGGTTCGCGAACGGCACCATGTGGCCGGTGCGCCCGACGTTCCACATCACCGACCGGAGCGTGGTCGTGGCGGTGCGGGCGGCGAACTTCCACGCGATCGCGCCGCGCGGCTCGCGCCCGACGACGCCGAGGCGACGCTGGAGCTCGAGCTGGTCGACCTTCACAACGGCGCCGTCGATCTCGAAGTCGAGCCCGTCGCGGCGCTCCTCCCACGCGCGACAGGCGGGCACGACCTCCTCGATCTCGCCGTGGCGCTCGACCCCCGGGCTGACCTTGAAGCCGTGCTCTGAGAGCCATTCGAGCGACTGCGAGTGGGTCTCGAACTCGAGCCCCTCGACCGCCCCGATCCCGTAGCACCAGATCGACAGCGGCCGCGAGGCGGCGAGGCCCGGGTCGAGCTGGCGGATCGAGCCGGCGGCGGAGTTGCGCGGGTTGGCGAAGGTCGGCTCGCCGGCGGACGCGCGCTGCTCGTTGAGGCGGGCGAAGGCGCCGAGCGGCAGGTAGACCTCGCCGCGCACCTCGAGCAAGTCGGGCGCTCCCTCTACGGCCAGCGGCACAGCGCCGATCGTGCGCAGGTTCTGGGTCACGTCCTCGCCGATCTCGCCGTCGCCGCGCGTCGCGCCGCGCACGAGCACGCCGCGCTCGTAGACCAGTGAGATCGCCAGGCCGTCGATCTTCGGCTCGACCACGTAGTCGATCGCCGCATCCTCGACGCCCGCTTTCGTCAGCAGGCCGGTGATCCGCTTGACCCAGGCGGCGAGCTCCTCCTCTGAGCGCGCGTTCGCAAGCGACAGCATCGGCTGGAGGTGGCGCACCGGCTCGAAGCGCTCGAGCGGGCGTCCGCCCACGCGCTGGGTCGGCGAGTCGGGCGTTCGCAGCCGCGGGTGCTCGGACTCGATCGCGCGCAGCTCGTCGAGCAGCGCGTCATACGCGGCATCCGAGACCTCGGGATCGTCGAGGACGTAGTAGCGGTGGTTGTGGTGGCGCAGCTGGCTGGTCAGCACGCGGGCGCGCTCTGCCGCCTGGGCGGCGTCGATGACAGCCGGCTGAGGGCCCATGGGCCCCTATTCAACCTCGCTGGCGGCGGGGCGAAGCAGGCGGTCGAGATCGAAGCCGCCGAGCGCCTCCACGCCGGACTGATCGGTGAGGTCGAAGTGCAGGGGCGTGACGGCGATGTAGCCGTCCGCGATCGCCGCGAAGTCGGTCCCGTCCTCCTCGTGATAGGTCGGGTCGTCGCCGTAGATGCGGTAACGGCGGCGACCGCCCGTCTCCTCGGTCAGCTCGAGCCGATCGCGGTAGATCCGCTTGCCGAGCCGGCAGGCGCGGGCGCCCCTTGCATCGCCGGCCGGGCAGTTGACGTTGAGCAGGGTCGAGTCGGGGAACGGGACGCGCTCGAGCTCCTCGACGACCCGCGCGACGAAGGCGGCCGCCTGCTCGAAGTCGAAGCGCTCACCGAGTCGGAAGTCCATCTCTCGCGCGCGCGACTGCTGCGAGACGGCGATCGCGGGCAAGCCGAGCACGATGCCCTCGAGCGCGGCCGCGACCGTGCCCGAGTAGGTGATGTCGTCGCCGAGGTTGGCGCCGTGGTTGATCCCCGAGACGATCAGCTCGGGCTGGGACTCGACGAGGCCGAGCGCCGCGAAGCGCACGCAGTCGACGGGCGAGCCGTCGGTGGCGAAGCCGATCGAGCCGTCGTCGAACTCGACCTCCTCGATCCATAGCGGCTCGCGCGTCGTGATCATGCGGCCGTAGGCGGAGCGGTTGCCATCGGGTGCGATCACCGAAAGGTCCACCTCCGCCACCTCGAGCAGGGCCCGGCGCATGGCGTTCAGGCCGGTGGCCTGGATGCCGTCGTCGTTGGTCAGGAGCACCCTCATCGCCGCGTTTCGAGGATAGACCTCGAGCGGGTCGCTTCCGCCCCGCTCAGTAGCGGACGGACTCCAGGTAGAGCCCGTGCGCCGCGGCGGTGTCGCCGGCCTGCGCTCGCGGGCGGCCTTCGAGCAGCCCGAGGAACAGGTCCGCCTCGAAGCGCCCGCATGCCACCGACAGCATCGTCCCGACAAGCGTGCGCACCATGTGACGCAAGAACGCGTCGGCCTCGATCCACAGCTCGATCACGGCGCCCTCGGCGGCGAGCCACTCGGCGCGCAGGACGTGGCGCTCGAAGCGCACGTGATGTGTCTGCTTCGGGGTGAAGGCCGTGAAGTCGTGCGTGCCGAGGAGCGCCGCGGCGCAGTCGTCGAGCGCATCCCGGTCGAGCGGGTAGCGCCAGTGCAGCGCACGCCCACGCTCGAACGGGCTGAAGTCAGGCCGGGCGAGCACGCGGTAGCGATAGGTGCGCGAGCGCGCGTCGCGGCGGGCGTCGAAGCCCTCGGCGGCCGGGTCGCTCGCCACGACGCGCAGGTCGGACGGCAGCACGGAGTTCAAGCGCCCGCGGGTGACGGGAATGCCTGCGTGGCTCGCCACCTGGCCGCGAGCGTGGACCCCGGCGTCCGTGCGCCCCGCGACCGTCAGCGGGGTCGGCCGGCCGGCCGCTTCGGCGAGTGCCTGCTCGAGCACCGCCTGCACGGTGCGCAGGCCGGGCTGGCGCGCCCAGCCGACGAACTCCGCGCCGTCGTACTCGATCAGCAGGCGCGCGCTCAGGCGTCCTACCCGCGCTTGCGCGCCACCACGAGCAGGTAATCGACATCGATCGCCATCGACCCGTCGGTCGCGCGATTGCGACCGGCCGCCAGGCGCTTGGTCTCCTCGGCCATCTGCCGGTAGCGCTCAGGCGACATCGCCTCGCGCGCCGCCACGACCGGCCCGGCGTTGCGCGCGAAGAACGAGCTCATCGCCGCGGGCGACTCGAACCGGAAGGGCACGCTGCGGCGCCGCGCCTCGACGCGGGCGCCGAGCGACTCGAACCGTGAGCGGGCGATCGCCTCGTCGCCCCAGTCGGTGGAGATAGCCAGGTCAGCGCCTTGGGGCATATGGCGGCGGCCGATCGCGAAGCTCTGTCCCTGGTAGCTCTCCGGTGTCCAGCTCGCCATCCCGACCGTGCCGCCGGGGCGGACCACCCGCAGCAGCTCGGCTGCCGCGCGCTCGGGGCGGGGGGCGAACATCGCCCCGAAGACCGAGCCTGCACAGTCGAAGCGAGCGTCCTCGAAGGGAAGCTGCTCGGCGTCGGCCACGAGCCATTCGACCGCGAGGCCCTCCGCCGCCGTGCGCGCACGCCCAAGCTCGACCATCGTGGGCGTCAGGTCACAGGCCACGACGCTCGCGCCCTCGCGCGCCGCCAGCACCGCGAGGTTGCCGTTGCCCGCTCCGACGTCGACGACCTCCTGCCCGGCCGAGATCGCGCAGGCATCGAGAAGCTCGCCGGCCGCTCCCTCGAACAGCTTGGCGAGCTCGCCGTAGTCGCCCCGGCTCCAGGCGCCGCGCGTGTCCTGCTTGAGCGCTTCGACGTCAGCCGCCACGGCGCCCATGCTAGGCCGCCCGGTCGGCCTCAGCGCCTGCTGCGTAGGACCCGCTCGCAGCCGAAGACGCGGTCCGAGCGGTCGACCCGTGCGCTGTCGCGTCCTGCGCCGCAGTTCACCCGCTCGCCGCGTCCATCTACGGCGTTCAGCCTGTCGCGGCCGGCGCCGCCTGAGAAGGAGTCGCGCCCGCGCCCGCCGACCAGGTAGTCGTGGCCCTCGCCCCCCGTCAGGCGATCGGCCCCCGAGCCGCCGCTTGCGCGGTCGTTGCCATCGCCGCCGGCCAGCCGGTCGTTGCCGGGCCCGCCGCTGAGCGCGTCGTCGCCGAGCCTGCCGAGCAGGAGATCGTCCCCTGACCCGCCGTCGAGGCGGTCGACCCCCTGATCGCCGAACAGGCAATCGTCTCCGCGCACTCCTGAGACCTGGTCGTCGCCATCGGCGGCGAGGACACGATCGCCGGCGCTCGTGCCGACGATGGTGTCGGGACCGGGCGTGCCGGCAACTTCGTTGCCACAGGCGCTTGCGTAGACGAACAACCCCTTCTGGCTGCCGAACTGCACGAACCCGCGCGAGATCGAGGGCTGGCCCATTCCCGAGTTGTCGAGCCGCGGAGCGGCGTTGCGCGAGCTCTCGACGAACTGCGCCGGCAGCGAGCGGACCGGCCTGCCTCGCCGCGGCCGGCGCGCCCGGCCGCGCACGGGCTGGGCGTCGCGCAGTCGCAGCACGTACTGCCTGCCTTCGTCGTTGGTCACGTAGATCAGGTCGCCGGAGGTCGCGGCGGTCGTCTGCCCGAACCCGGTCGTGCCCGCTCGCAGCAGCCTGCGGCTGAAGGTGCCCGAGGCGGCGAGATCGCCGACCCGCAGCACGTAGAGGTTTGCGGCCGTCGTGACGACGACGCGGCCGTCGCCCGGGCCGGCTGCCTCGACCTCCTGGGTCGTCGTGAGCGCCGGGGCCGGCAGCCCCTCGAGCTGGCCACTCGTCGCGACGGTGTCGAGCGTCGGAGCGTTGCCGGACTGCGCGAGCTTGTAGACGATCGTGTTGGTCCCCGCGGCCACCGCCACGTAGACGAAGGGCGCCTTGGTCGCGCCGCTGCCGGGCGCGCCGGGCGTCAGGCCACCGGGCGTGATCGGCACGCTAGCCGTCTGAGCGGTCCCGGCGAGGTTGCCCGAGACCGGGCCGTCGCCGAGCGTGCCGACCGTGAACGTGCGCACGCTCGTGGCGGTGTTGGTGCCGACCGCCACGTATGGTGTCGCGCCGCCCTGCGCGTTGTTGAGGAAGACGAGCGTCGGGCTCGAGGTCGCGTTCGCTCCCGGCACGTCGCGCGAGATCGGCGCGCCGATCGCCGCTCCGAGGCTGCCCGCGGCGACCAGCGGCACCCGGTAGAGGCGCGTGATGGCGCCGTTCGTGGCCAGGAAGAAGAGCGTGCGGTTGCCGCTGTCGGGGGCGGGGCCCGTGACCACGGGCGACGAGCGGATGCTGAAGCCCTCGGTGCCCGCGAGCGGGACGTCCTGCACCAGCGCGCCGCCGTTCTCGTCGATCTGGGCGATCGCGATGTCGCCCACCGTCGCGCTCTGGTCGTCGTCGTTGTGGACTGCGAAGACCTGGCCGAGCCCGGTGGCTCCCGAGGTGTCGGCGAACGAGACGCTCGCGGGCTCCGGGGCTGCTGCGCCCGGCCCGAACACGTCGGGGTCGGCGATGCCGTCGTCGATCTTCACCCCGTCGGCGGCGCCGACGGGGGCTCCGCTCTGGAGCACCCGCAGGTGCACGCGCCCGTTCGCGTTCGCGGTGGCTCCCTGCATCACCTCGTTCGGGCTGACCGTGCCGTAGATCACGCGCTGGGTGTCCGGGTTGCCGGTCGAGGTCAGGATCGAGGTCTTGAGGAACTGGTCGGCCTCGGACGTCTTCGCGTAGCGGAGCTTGACCGGCACGCTGCCCTCGCCGACGGGCTGGTAGCCGGAATGGCCGTTGTCGCCGCCGAACAGCGGCCAGTGGACGGCCGAGGCGCTCGCCGGCAGCGCGACCGAGGCGAGTGCGGCCAGGGCGATCGTGATCCGGGCCCTGCGTGTGAACGTCGATCCCCTCAAGATTCTCTCCCCCTTCGAAGATGGCACGTTCGGCTCTTCGACGCTCGAACCCCGGCCCCTGCCGAACGTAGCGACTATGCGCGGAGCTTGGACCGATCGGAAGGGTCACTCCAGCAGCGGCTCTCGTCACGCGGCGACTTGACCGTCGTCGCCGGCGGAGACCACACGCTCCATCTCCAGCGCCCCGATCTGGTGATCAGGGCGGTCCGCCGAGTGCTCAGACCAGCTCGAGCAACACCATCTCGGTCGAGTCGGACATCCGCGGGCCAAGCTTGAGGATGCGTGTATACCCACCCGGCCGCTCCGCGTAGCGCGGCGCGATCTCCTCGAACAGCTTGTAGACGACGAACTTGTCCTGCCCGAGCGCCGCCATCGCCCGCCGTCGCGCGTGCAGGTCGCCGCGCTTCGCCAGCGTGATCAGCTTCTCGACCTCGGGCTTTACCGCCTTGGCCTTCGCCTCCGTCGTCTGGATGCGCTCGTGGTCGAACACCTCGCGCGAGAGGTTCATCAGCAGCGCCTTGCGGTGCGAGGGGCTGCGGCCGAGCTTGTGGCGGTTTCGCTGGTGGCGCATCGGCTTGTCCTCGCGCCGTTACGGGCGCAGCGCCAAGCCGCGGGCGTCGAGCGTCTCGATCACCTCTTCGATCGACTTGCGGCCGAAGTTCGGGATCGCGTTCAGCTCCGACTCCGACTTCTCGACGAGCTCGCCGACCGTCTGGATGCCGGCACGCTTGAGGCAGTTGTACGAGCGCACCCCGAGCTCGAGCTCCTCGATCAGGATGTCATCCATCCCGTTCGCCGAGGCGTTGACTCCGGCCGGCGCCGGTCCCGCCGCCGCGACCATCGCGCCGTCGCCCGAGCGCAGCGCCTGGACGTCGGCGTCGGTGAAGATTGCGAGGCTCGAGATCAGGATCTCGGCCGCCTCGCGCAGCGCCGCCTGCGGATCCACCGAGCCGTCGGTCTCAATGTCGAGCGTCAGCTTGTCGTAGTCCGTGCGCTGCCCGACACGGGCCGCCTCGACCTGGTACGCCACACGCTTCACCGGCGAGAAGATCGAGTCGATCGGGATCACGCCGATCGGCTGGTCCTCCGTCTTGTTCTCCTCGGCGGGCGAGTAGCCGCGGCCGCGGCCGATCGTCAGGTACATCTCGAGCTTGGTCTTCTTCTCGAGCGTCGCGATGCGCGTCTGCGGATTCAGGATCTCGACGCCTGAGGGCAGATCGATGTCCTTGGCGGTGATCTCGCCAGGGCCCGTGGCCACAAGCGGAACCTCGATCTCGGCCGCCTCGGAGTGCATCCGGCAGACGACCTCCTTGAGGTTGAGGACGATGTCGGTCACATCCTCCTTGACCCCGGGAATCGTCGAGAACTCGTGGGCTACGCCCTCGATCCTCACGCTCGTCACCGCGGCGCCCGCGAGCGACGACAACAGCACGCGCCGCAGGGAGTTCCCGAAGGTGTAGCCGAAGCCACGATCGAGCGGCTCGATCGTAAAGGTGCCGCGGTTGTCCTCCACCTTCTCGGCGGAGATCTGGGGGGTCTGGAACTGGATCATCAGGGGGTTCCTTCGCGTCGGGTCTTCACTGCCCGCCGCCGGCGGGGAGACCGGCCAGGCGGCTGGGGGGACTGCTGCTTGCCTACTTCGAGTACAGCTCGACGATGAGCTGTTCCTGCACCGGAGTGTCGATCTCCGTCCGCTCCGGATGGCGCAAGACCTTTGCCGTCAGGCCGTCGTGATCGGCCTGGAGCCACGCGGGCACCGTCGAGACCAGGTCCGTGGCCTCGCGGATCACCTGCTCGGCGTTCGAGCCGCCACGGTTGATGGCGATCACGTCGTCGGTTCGGACCTGGTAAGAGGGGATGTCCACGCGGCGGCCGTTGACGGTCCAGTGGCCGTGCAGCACGAGCTGGCGCGCCTGCCGGCGCGAGCCCGCGAAGCCGAGCCTGACGATCACGTTGTCGAGCCTGCTCTCGAGCAGGCGCAGGAGGTTCTCGCCGGTCACTCCCGGCTGGCGGCTGGCCTTGTCGTAGTAGTTGCGGAACTGCCGCTCGAGCACGCCGTAGTAGCG
>JACCXP010000240.1 GCA_013696905.1 Thermoleophilaceae bacterium | reverse complement strand
AGCGGTCCGCGGCGACAACGGCGCCGCCAAGGGCCGGGCGCCCCGGCGCGCCTGACCGCACCGACGCCGGACTTGCGGGCCTCGCCGACCCGTCTCGCCCTGCTGTGCGTGGCGCTGCTCGCGTGGGGCATCGGCGAGGACCTGCGGGGCGCTGGCAAGGCGCGGGTGCGCGCGGTTACATCGCGTCGGTCAGGCGGAGCTGGCGGCACGGGCGTTGGCGAGACCGGGGTTCTGACGAGCGTCAACCATCGAGCTGGAAGGCGATCGATCCGTCCACCTCGCGCGCGTAGGCCACCGTGGCCTCGCCGTCGCCGCCGATCACCCGGTGGCCGCCGTCGGGGGTGGCGGCGATCGTGAGGGCCTCGCGCCTCCGCCACCAGCGCGCGACCTCGCGCGGGAGCGCGTGCCAGGAGCCAGCCTGCGCAGAGAGGTGGCCGAGCAGCTCGTCGTAGAGGCGCAGCCGCTCGGGCTCGATCATGTAGTCGGGGTGCACGATCACATTGACGAGGCCGTGGTGCTCGGCGATCCAGTCGCTCTTCTCGACCCAGCAGTCGATCGACCGCGCGCCGAGGATCTCGAACAGCGTGTGGTCCTGCACGAGCGTGATCGGCAACTCGACGACGTCGCCGAAGAAGAAGGGGAAGATCGAGCAGCAGCCTCCGGGCTGGGGCTCGTAGGGATCGGTGTCGGGGAACGACGAGTCGTACAGCGCCGGCAGCTCCGCCATCCACTCCGCGTTACGTCGCGTGGCCGGCGAGCGAAAGCCGACGGCGTCCCACTGCTCGAGGTAGCGCTCGATCTTCGGCAAGGCGGCGCTGAAGCGGTCGCGGTCCTGGAACAGCTTTCCGTCGTGTGTGATCCCGTGCACGCCGATCTCGCAGCCGGTCGCCCTGAGCTCGTCGAAGAGCGCGGGATCGACGCTGTAGTCCTCGGGCACGAAGTTCCACGACGACACCAGGCCGTGGCGGCGCTCGACCTCGAGCACCCGTCGCACGTTGTCGACCCCGGACGGCCCCTCGACGTCGTGGGTGAGCACGAAGCAGAACCGGTGACCGTTCGGCCAGAAGCTCACGAACGGCGCCCGTCCGTCCACAGACGCGCGGATGCGGCGCCGAAGCTCCTCCTCCCGGTGGCGCACCAGGATCGGCTCGACGGGCCAGGCCGGGAACGCGCGTCGCCGCTGGCGCCGCGCATAAGCACGCCGCAGCGCGAGCTGGGCCGAGCGGGGCACGAGCGGCTTGAGCGCGTAGTAGAGCGCCAGCGCGCCTGAGCGGGTGCCACGGTCCAGGTAGCGCTCGTAGAGGTAGTGCGCGGGGTCGAAGTCCGCGCGCGTCACGTCGGGGCGGGCGCCGGTCATCAGCCGACGTGGCGGTAGAGCACCTGACCCACCGCCCGCCCCAGCCCCACGGGACCGCGCTTGATCGCCGCGCTCAGCGCCCGCCCGGCCCGGCCGCCGCCGTGGCTCGGCACGCGCTCGTCGGTGCCCTCCCGGCCGGGGGCCGCCAGGTAGGTGTAGGCGAGCTCGTGCTCCGTGGCGCCCCAGCCGAGCTTGAACGTCCGCAGGCCCGGGTTGTCGAAGTCCGTGCGCCCGAAGTCGAGCCGCTCGAAGCCGTGCTCCACGCCGTATCCGATCGCCTCCGCGAACAGAAGGTTGTTTGGCCGGCGGTCGAGGAAGGCGACGTCGGAGGCGCCGTACTTGTAGGTCAGCGTGCGCCGATCGCCCAGGAAGACGGCGCCGGCGATCGCGCGCGTCCCGAGCCGGGCGAGCATGACGAAGCCCAGCCCGAGCTCGAACAGCGCCGAGAACGCCCTGATGAAGCGCCTCGGCTGGGTTGGCATGCCCTGTCGCCGGCGGGTGTCCAGGTGCAGCCGATAGAAGGTGTCGAGCGCCTCGCGGTCGGTGCTCCGCTCGATCATCACGCCCTGGCGCCGCGCCTTTGCCACCGCGCGCCGGACAGCCGGGCGCGCCCGCTCGCGGAGCGGGTCGCCGCCGCCCTCCAGCGACAACACGTGATGGTGGAAGCTCGGCACGACGCGCGCCGAGTCGATCGCGATCGCATGGCGGACCTGGAGCTCGAGGCCGTGCGCCCGTCGCAGCGCATCGAGGCCACCCGCGAGCGCCCCGAT
>JACCXP010000239.1 GCA_013696905.1 Thermoleophilaceae bacterium | reverse complement strand
CTTTTCCAGACCTCAGCCGCGCGGCGCCGCGCCGGCCGACTCGCCGTGGAACTCCCCCGCGTAGTCGCGCGCGAACTCGTCGAAGGAATGCGGCGGGACGCCGACGACGCGCTCGTAGTCGCCGCTGACCACGTCGAAGCCGCCGTCTCGCATCAGCGCCAGCATGGCGAGGCTGGCCTCGACCTGCCAATCGGGCATGCCCATCGAGACCATGCCGTCGCGGGCGGCATCCGGCGGCACGTCGACGTAGTCGATCTGGCGGCCGCTCGCCGCTGAGAGCTTGCTCGCCACGTCGGCGAAGGCGAGCGACTCCGGCCCGCTGAGGACGTACGCCCGCCCCTCGTGCCCAACCTCCGTGAGTACGCGGACCGCCGCGGAGGCGACGTCGCGCACGTCGATCCAGCCGATCCGCCCCACTCCGGCGGGCACGTACAGGCCGCCGTCGGGCGCGAGCATGCCGCGCGTCACCTGCATGTAGAAGGTCGGGCGCAGGTGGGTGTAGGCGAGGCCCGAGCGCTCGAGCGCGGCCTCGATCTCACCGTGCCAGCGGCGATAGGGCACTGGCGAGCGCGGGTCGGCGCCGAGCATCGACAGCTTCACGACGTGCGAGACGCCCGCGCGAGCCGCCGCCTCGACGGCGCGCGTCTCGAGCTCGACCTGCTCGTCGGACGTGGCGCACAGGAGAAAGAGGCGCTGCGCTCCCTCGAGCGCAGCGTCGAGTGAGTCCGAGCGGCCGAGGTCGGCTGTCACGAGATCGATCTCCGGACCGAGCAGGGAGAGAGCGAGCGCGGGATCGCGCACGAGCGCCCGGAACGGGACGTCCAGCAGGTTGAGTTGCTCGACCAGCTCGCTGCCCACGTTGCCGGTGGCGCCTGAGACGACGATCATGCCGCTGCCCCTCTCGGATCGGCGAAGGCGCCAGCATACGAGCCACCGAAGCGATGCAGGCGCCCAGAAACCCGTAGCCTGTCGCGCGCATGGCGGGCTCGGTCAGCGAAGCGGACGTGGCGGGGGCCTCCGATGACGGCGCCCGAGCGGGCGCCGACCGCGCCCGCTCGCGCGACGATCAGCCCGGGCGTGGCAAGCGCGTGCTGCTGGTCGGCAGCGGCGACCTCAGCGAGGAGACACGCCGCGCGCTCGATGCCGCCGGTGCGGAGGTCTACCGGCTCAAGGACCCAAACGACCGGCAGATGCGCACGGCGATCGAGGGCGGCGGGATCGACTCGGTGGCGGTGGTCTCGCGCAACGACGCGGTCGCGCTGCGCTTCGCGCTGATGGTGCGCTATGTGTCGAAGGACGTGCCACTGCTCGTGACGATCTTCGACCAGACGATCTCCGAGCAGCTCGCGACCCAGGTCTCGAACTGTCGCATCACCTCGATGGCCGACATCGTAGCCCCGTCGCTCGCCGGACCGTGCATCGACGAAGGCCTGACCGCCGTACGCACGAGCGGCGACGAGGCCGTCGGCCTGTGCGAGACCGACGGCGGGATCGAGGAGACGTCGCTGCGCGCGCCCAAGCGCCGGCGCGCAGCCGCGCTCTCGCGCGCGCTCTTCACCCCGTATGACAAGAGCTCCGGGCTGCTCCTCTATGGCGCGACGGGCCTGTTCGCGCTGCTCGTGATCGAGACTGTGCTCGCCACGCTCGTGCTCGACGAGCCGCTCGTGGACGCCTTCTACGGCTCCGCAAAGACGCTCGCGACGGTCGACCCCAATCCCGCGGTACAGGACGGCCCGGCGTGGTTCAAGGTGTTTGTGTCGGTGAACATGCTGATCGGCCTGGTGCTCGCGGCGTCGTTCACGGCCGGGCTCGTGAACCGGCTGGTCGACCGTCGCCTGACCGGTCTCCTGGGGCGGCGGGCCGTGCCGCGGCGCGACCACGTCGTCGTCGTCGGCCTCGGTCAGGTCGGCCTGCGGCTGTGCCTGCTGTTGCGGAGCTGCGGCATCGGCGTGGTCGCGGTCGAGGTCGGCGAGGAGGAGAACGTCGGCCTCGCGCGCGAGCTGGGGCTGCCGGTCGTGGTCGGTCGCGGCGCCGATCCCTCGCTGCTGCGGCGACTCTCGATCCCGCGCGCGCTCGCGCTCGCGGCCGTGACCTCGGACGACCTCGACAACATCCGTGTGGCGATGGCCGGGCGCTCGCTCGACGAGGACCTGCGCGTCGTCATGCGCGCCGGCGACGGCGGCGTCGCCAACGAGACGCGCTCGCTGTTCCAGATCGGGCTCGTGCGCGACGTGCACCGCATCGCCGCCGTGCTGATCGCCGCCGAGGCGCTCGGCTCGGAGGCGGAGTCCGTCGTCTGCGTCGGCGACGAGGCGCTCCTCCTGCACGGCGACGGGCGGCTCGAGACCTTCCCGGCGCCCGCGGTCTGAGCTTGCGTCCGCTCGCCGACCTGCGCCGCGCGCCGCTCCGTGGCGGGCAGGGGCGCGCGTGAGCGAAGTCCCGGAGGCGGCCCCCAAGGCCTGGCGAGGCCGCTTCTACGAGGACCTCGACATCGGCGACGTCTACCGCAGCCGCCTCGGGCGCACCATCTCCGAGGTCGACAACGTCTGGTTCACCTGCCTGACGATGAACACGAACCAGATCCACTTCAACGCCCCCTACGCCGAGCGCACCCGGTTCGGCCAGATGCTCGTCGACTCCACCTTCACGCTCGCACTCGTGACCGGGTTGACAGTGCCGGACACGAGCGAGAACGCGGCGGCGAACCTCGAGTGGACCGACATCAAGCTGCCCGCGCCGGTGTTCGCCGGCGACACGATCTGGGCCGAGTCGGAGATCCTCTCGAAGCGCGAGTCGCGCTCGAACCCGGGCATCGGAATCGTCTCCATGCGCTGTCGCGGGATCAACCAGCGGCGCGAGGTCGTGTGCGAGTTCAGGCGCTCGTTCATGATCTACAGGCGGGGCGCTCCCGAGGCGACCGACGCCTTCCCGGGCACGGACGCCGAGTGGACGGTGTAGGCGAATGGACTTCTCGGCGCCGCCCGAGCACGAGCGCCTGGGGGCCGCTACGCGCGCGGTCTGCGAGCGCTTTGGCGGCGACTACTGGCAGGACCTCGAGCCCGACTCCTACCCAGAGCAGTTCGTCACGGCGCTGACCGAGGCCGGGCTGCTCGCCGCGCCGATCCCGACGGAGTACGGCGGTGGCGGCACCGGCCTGGCAGCCGCCTCGGTGATTCTCGAGACGATCAACCGCAGCGGTGGCAGCGCCTCGGCCTGCCATGCGCAGATGTACGTGCTCGGCACTCTGCTGCGCCACGGAAGCGAAGAGCAGAAGCGCCGCCTGCTGCCGGCGATCGCCTCAGGCGAGCGGCGCCTGCAGGCATTCGGCGTGACCGAGAGCGCCGCGGGCTCTGACACGCCGCTGATCGAGACTGCGGCTGAGCGCACGGAGGCGGGCTACACGATCAGCGGCCACAAGGCGTGGGTCTCGCGGGCGCTTCACTCGGACCTGATGCTGGTGCTCGCGCGCACCACACCGCTCGAGCAGGTCGAGCGCAGGGGTGACGGGCTGTCGCTCTTCATCGTCGACCTGCGCGCCGCCGGCGACTCGGTGCGGATCCGCAAGACCGAGGCGATGGTCAACCACGCGACCTCCGAGGTCTTCCTCGACGGCGTCGAGGTACCCGCGGACGCGCTGGTAGGCGTCGAGGGGCAGGGGTTTCGCCATCTGCTCGACGGCCTCAACGCCGAGCGCATCCTGATCGCCGCCGAGTGCGTCGGCGACGGCCGATGGTTCGTCGACAAGGCGGCCGCGTACGCGACCGAGCGCGAGGTCTTCGGGCGCCCGATCGGCGCCAACCAGGGCGTGCAGTTCCCGATCGCGCGCGCCCATGCCGCCGTCGAGGCGGCCGACCTCGTGCGTCACAAGGCGGCGTGGCTCTTCGACCGCGGCGAGCCCGCCGGCGCCGAGGCCAACCTCGCCAAGCTGCTCGCCTCCGAGGCGTCGTGGCATGCGGCCAACGCCTGCCTCGACACCCATGGCGGCGCCGGCTTCCTGCGCCGCAATGACGTCGAGCGCAAGTTCCGCGAGACGCGCGTCTACTCGGTGGCGCCGATCTCGAACAACCTCGTGCTCGCGCACATCGGCCGCCACGTGCTCGGCATGCCGCGCTCGTATTAGCTCAGTCGAGCCTCAGGACCGACTCGAGCGGGATGTCGGCCCGCTTGACGGCGACCATCGCGAGGTAGTGGAGCGGCTCGCCGGCGGCCGACAGGCGATGACGGTAGCGGCGCCGCGCGCGTTCCTCGAGCGCGCCCTTTTCGAGCATGCGGGCGATCAGCCCGGAGAAGTCGCCGCGATCGTCGCCCTCGAGGAAGTCCTCCTTGATGTTGAACGCGACCCACGAGGGGGTCTCGAGCGAGTTGTAGGCCTCGGCGAAAGCGGTCGGCGGCATGTCCCCGAAGCCGAGCGCGGCGACGGTGACGAGGCAGTTGAAGCGGACCTCGGCGAGCCTGCCGCGGTCCTCGGCGGAGAGATCGGTCAGGTCGGCGACCATGTAGTCCTCGTAGAGGCCGGGCCGGTCCCGCTCGGCGGCCGCCGCGGCCTCCTCGATGATGTCGACCCCTACGAGCGTCGGCACCCCCATGTCGGCAAGCTCGGCCCCCATCATGCCGTTCCCGGCGCCCACGTCGAGCACCCGCAAGCCCGCCGGCACCTTGCTCGCAGCGCTCAGCTCCTCCTCCAGCAGCGTCCTTACCGTCGTCGGCGAGGAGCATTCGAGGCGGTCGTAGAAGAGGTGCTCGTAGAGACCAGGGATCGGATAGATCTCGTGGTAGTCGTGGAAGCGGATGCGGCGCCGCGAGCCGTCGACCGTGACCTCGCACCACTCCTCGTCCTGGTCAAGATCGCCATGCGAATTCGGCGGGAAGGTGAGGTCGAACACGGGCTCCTCGACGGACGTCTGATGCGGTGTATCGAAGCGAGTCAAATGGCTTCCTTTCGGCGGCGACAGGGGCCGGCCAGTAGGTACGGATCAGTGGCACGCCGCGTGGGTCAGCGGGCGGGCTCGGGAGGAAGCCCCGGCTAGGGAGGCTCGGCGCGAGCGCCGACCAGGATCTTCGCGGCCGGCTGGCCGGAGACCCAGACCGTATGGCATACGACCAAGCCCGGCGCTTGCATCTGCTTTCCATCATAAGGCAGACAGGCTCAGAACGTTCGCCGGCCGCTTCCCCCTCCGGACTAGCCGCCGCCCATCGGGATCGTGAGGATCACCAGCTCGGCGTCGGGGGGCAGCTCCGTGACGGTCTCGTTGTCGTCGTCGGCAAGGACTGCGGTGTAGCCGCCGTCGAGCTCGCGCTTGAGCGCCTCCTGCGCCGCCTCGAGCGACGTGGGGTCCTCGGAGGACCACTCGACGAGCGTGTCGAAGCCTTCGAGCGTCCTTCTTACGAGCTTGCCCATGCCACTAGACCCCGTGCGTGCGCGTCGGGCCCACTTCCTTCGCCTGCTCCCCCTCCCGGCCGGCGGTCTGCATCCGCACGACGCTCATCACGGGTCCCATCGCGACCTGACCGAGACCGCAGATAGAGGTCAGCCGCGCCGCCTCCTCGAGGTCCTTGAACTCGTCGTCGACCGCCTCGGGACCCTCGCCGCGGGCCAGCAGGTCGGTGAGCAGCGCGTGCGCCTTGTGCGAGCCGACCCGGCAGGGCACGCACTTCCCGCACGACTCGTTGCGGAAGAACCGCAGCACGTTCGTGCTCGCGGCGAGCAGGTTCGTCCCCTCGGCGACGAAAACCATCGCGCCGGCGCCGAGCATCGACCCGGCCTCGACCATCGGCTTCCAGTCGAGCGCGACGTCGAGCCTGTCGGCGGCCATGAAGTTCGATGACGCGCCGCCGGGCTGGAAGGCGAGCAGCTCGGCGCCACCGAGCACGCCCCCCGCCATCTCGAGCAGCTCGCGCACGGTCGTTCCCATCGGCACGCAGTAGACGTCGGGCCGCTCGACGTGGCCCGAGACGGCGATGAACTTGAGCCCGCTGCCGCCGTTGACCCCCTGGGCCTGCCACCACTCCGCCCCGCGCTCGACGATCACCGGCACGTCGGCGAACGTCTCGACTGAGTTGATCAGCGTCGGCCTGCCGTGCAGGCCGTAGACGCCCGGGAACGGCGGCTTGTTGCGCGGCTCCCCGCGGTGGCCCTCCATGCACTCGAGCAGCGCGGTCTCCTCGCCGAGGATGTAGCCCCCTGGCGAGGTGAAGACGTCGAGCTCGAGCCTCTGCCCGCGGCCGAGCACGTCGTCTCCAAGCAGTCCGGCCTGCCGCAGTGAGTCGAGCTCCGAGCGGATGACCGCCTCCTCGGGGCCATACTCGTGGCGGATGAAGACCCAACCCTCTTCGGCGCCGATCACGAGCATGCCGAGCAGCATCCCCTCGAGCACCAGGTGCGGCTGCTCGGCGAGCACCTGGCGATCCTTGAAGGACCCGGGCTCCGACTCGTCCGCGTTGCAGATCACGTACTTCGTGCCCTCCGGCTGCGAGGCGACGAGCTCCCACTTCCTGCCGGTCGGAAAACCCGCGCCGCCCATGCCGACAAGCCCCGAGTCCTTGAGCGCCGCGACGATCTGCTCATGCGTGAGCTCGCCGGCGAGCGCGCGCCGCAGCAGCTGGTAGCGGTCCTGGTCACCCTCGTAGGGGTCGTTCGGATACCTGCGCGCGGGCCGCTTGGCGTCGGCTCGGGGAACCTCGTCCGCGCGCGCGGCAGAGACGAGCCGCTCGACCTGCTCGACGTTCGCCGGTCGCTCGTCGACCGCGATCGCCGGGGCGATGTCGCAGCGCCCGAGGCAGGAGACCTCATGCAGCTCGATCTCGACGTCGTCGCCGTAGCGCTCGCGCAGCTCGCCGATCCGACCGTCTGAGTCGTGCAGCCAGCACGACAGGTCGTGGCAGACGTGGAGCGTCACCTTGGGCGGCTGCTCGGTGCGGTAGTGCGGATAGAAGGAGGTGACGCCCTCGATCTCGTACAGCGGCCGGCGCGCGTCGCGCGAGAGCTTGACGAGCTGCTCGCGCGGGAGCCAGCCGTGCTCGCGCTGGATCGCGTTCAGCGCCGGGATCAGGCTCGGGCCGGGAAACTTGCCGTCGCGTGCCTCGACACCGGGGACGAGCCTGCCGTTTGCGCCGGCCATCAGCCGACGCTCGCGGCACCGGCCGGCTCACCGGCC
>JACCXP010000238.1 GCA_013696905.1 Thermoleophilaceae bacterium | reverse complement strand
GACAAAGGCTCAGAGAGCTGCTTGTACGAGTAGCCCTCCGCGAGCAGCAGCAGGCAGCGCACCTCCTGCGGCTTCAGCCGCCCCATCGCCTCCGCGCCGACGCGCAGCCGCTCGAGCCGCTCGGCCTGGTCGTGGGTGATGCTCCCGGGCGCCCGGTCGCCGGCGGCACCCTCGAGCGCCTCGTCCTCGGTCGGCGTCGCGCGCTGGCGCTGGCGGCGGATCGCGAGCGCCTCGTGCTTCACGACCGTGCGCAGCCACGGCACGAGCTCCGCCTCGCTCGTCGTCGGTGCCTTTGTCAGCAGGATCTCCAGGCCGCGCTGGTAGGCATCCTCGGCGTCCTCGGGGGAGAGCGAGTAGCGCCGGGCGCTGCCTAGGATCAGCGGGCCGTGGCGAGCGATCACCTGAAGCGCGGCCGGCTCGACCTCACCGCGGGAGGGGCGCTCCCTGATCGTCGTCTCGTGCTCCTCCACCGACCCTCCAAGTCGCGCGACCGGGTCCTCTCGCCCCCATTATTTATGGGGCAGGGAGAAGCGCACTCTAGGCGGGCACGAGCTCACCGCGCAGTCCGCGCAGCTTTCGCCGCCCGGCGGGCATCCCGAGCCGGTGGAGCAGCTCGTCGGCGAGTGCGAGGTAGTCGGCACCGACGCGCGGGCTGTACTCGATGATCGGGGTGCCGTGCTGCGCCGACTCGGCGTAGCGGATCGACTGGCGGATGACCGTCTCGAACACCTTCGGACCGAAGCTCTCGCGCAGGGTCGCGAGCACCTCGCGCGAGTGCAGCGTGCGCAGGTCGGCGATGTTCATGACGACGCCGAGCCAGGTCAGGCGCGGGTTGAGGTCCTCGCACGTCAACTCGATCATGTCGAGCATCTGCTCGACGCCCTGGAGCGAGAAGTACTGCGCGTTGGTGGTCACGAGCGCGTGGTCCGCGGCAACGAGGGCGTTGATCGCCAGCAGGCCGCGCGAGGGCGGGCAGTCGATCAGCACGACGTCGTAGAGCCGCGTCACGTCCCTGAGCCTCGTCTTGAGCGTCGCGTGTCGGTTGCCCTGGAGCTCGAGCTCCGCCGCAGCGAGGCTCTGGTTGGCCGGGATCAGCGGGCCGTGCACCGCCCGCTCGGCGGTGGCGCGGAAGGTGAGCACATCGGCGATCGTGGGCGATGCCCCGATCGGGATCTCGAAGTAGCTCGACAGGTTGCCCTGCGGGTCGAGGTCGACGGCCAGCACGTCGAGGCCGAGCCGGCTGAAGATGTCGGCCAGGCTCCTGACCGTCGTCGTCTTGCCGGTGCCGCCCTTCTGAGAGAGAACCGCGATCGTCGTGGCCATCGGCACAAGGCAAGGTACGCACGGAAGCGGACGGACTTACCGAGTAGAACCTCGCCCATGGACGATCGGGGGTCATCCCACGACGAGGCGCGCGGGCTCGAGTACGCGGGCTGGCAGCGCGGCGAGCCGGGCTCGTACCGCTCGCTGCTGCCCGTCCGCCATCCCGCCACCTCGTGGTTTCGCCCGCGTGTGCTGTGGGCGACGCGCAACGACCGCCTGGCGCACTGGCTGCGTGACCCGACCGACTCGGAGCGCCGGCGCTGGGTCGCGGCGCAGCGCGAGGCCGGCGTGCCGGCGGATCTCGTCCTGCGCGACCACGCCGAGCTCGGCGAGCTGTCGTTCCTGATGCTCGGCGACACGGGCGAGGGCGACGCCTCGCAGTTCGTCGTCGTGCCGCCGCTGCTGAAGGCGGCCGCGAGCGCGACCTTCATGGTCATCTGCAGCGACGTCATCTATCCCGCGGGCGACGTCGACGAGTACGTGCCGAAGTTCTACTTCCCCTACCGCGACTTCCCGGGCCCGATCTACGCGCTGCCCGGAAACCACGACTGGTACGACGACCTGACGAGCTTCATGGTCCACTTCTGCGGCGCGCCCGCGCTGCCGCCGGAGCCCGCCCGACCCGTCCGCCTCGGCTCGCGCGAGTGGGTGCGGCGGCTGCTCTGGCGCCGCCCGAAGGGGGCC
>JACCXP010000182.1 GCA_013696905.1 Thermoleophilaceae bacterium | reverse complement strand
CGACGCCTGTTCGAGGCTCGCCTTGAGCGCGCTCATCAGGTCGGGCACCGGCTGCGCGGCCGGGCGCTCCTCGGCCACGACGACCTCCTCGCCCGCGAGCTTGCGCTCGATCAGCGCGAGCAGCTCGCGCTTGTGCTCGTTCTCGAACTCGTCGGGCTCGAACGGCCGGGTCAGCGAGCTGACGAGCTGCTTTGCCATCTCGAGCTCGGCCTCCTGCACCTCGACCTCGCGCACGGAGTCCTCGATCTCGTCCTTGGGGCGCACGTCCTCGGGATAGAAGAGCAGCTCGATCACGAGCGTGTCGCCCGAGGGGCGCAGCAGCGCCAGGTGCTCCCGACTCGACATCACGAGCTTGCCGAGCGCCGCCTTGCCGGTCTCCTTCATCGCCTCGAGCAGCAGTCGGTATGGCTTCTCGGCGTGCTCCTGTGGCTGGAGGTAGTAGGAGCGGTCGAAGTAGACGGGATCGACGTCCTCGGCGTCGACGAAGCCGATGATGTCGATCGTGCGCCGCCGCTCGACGGCGACCGAGTCGAGCTCCTCGTCGCTGACCGGCAGGAAATGGTCCTTCGAGACCTCATAGCCCTTGATCGTCTCGTCGCGCTCGACGGTCTCCTCGCGCGCGGGCGAGTAAAGCTGCTGCCTGATCGGCTGCATCGTCTTCGCGTCGAGCGTGCGGAACTTGGGATCCGAGCGCTGGGTGGCCACCCCGAGTGAGATCGGGATGTTGACCAAGCCGAAGGAGATTGTGCCTTTCCAGAGGGAGCGCATGATGGAAGGGTGAGTTTGGCAGAACTTGCCCGCTCGAGGGCGATTCGAACTCGGGCGGCTCCGGGGACTTCTCGCGCGGGCGCGACCCTCCTTCTCGCGGGCGCTTGCTCGCAGTTGGCGGAGGCGAGCCCGGGTCTGCCCCTATCATTCCCCGCCGTGATCCGGCTCCGCACAGCCTTCGCCGGCGCTGCCGCAGCCGTCGTGATCGGCGCGACCGCGGGCTGCGGCCAGGAGATCGCCGTCGCGGAGCCGGGGCTCGAGCGCGGCGCGATCCTCTTCAACCAGCGCTGCAGCGGCTGCCACACGCTCGACGACGCCGCGGCGCTCGGCTCGAAGCCGAAGCGCGACCAGTCCGGCGGCGAGCGCACCAACGGCCCCAACTTCAACGTGCGCCGGGAGAGCCGCGAGGACGTGCTCTACGCGATCCGAAACGGCGGCTTCTCGGGCGCCATCATGCCCGCCAACATCGTCGTCGGCCAGGACGCCGAGCTGGTGGCGGACTTCGTCGCCGAGTACGCCGGGCGCGTGGGCGCCGAGCAGTAGCGGCGCCCACCTTCCTTGCTAGACCTCAAGGAGATACGCCGCGATCCGGAGGCGGCACGGGCCGCGCTCGATCGCCGTCGCGCGGCCGAGGCGCTCGACGAGGTGCTCGCGCTCGACGCGCGCCGGCGCGAGCTGCTGCCCGAGCTCGAGGGCGGCCGCGCCCGGCAGAACGAGGCCAGCAAGCGGATCCCCGAGCTTCAGAAGGCAGGTGAGGACGCCTCGCGGGCGATCGCCGAGATGCGCGAGCTCGCTCCCAGGGTGAAGCGGCTCGAGGGCGAGGTCGCGGACGTGCAGGGGCGCCTCGGCGCCGCGCTCGCAGGGGTGCCGAACCTCCCCGATCCCTCCGCGCCCGAGCGCGAGGACGTCGTCTTGCGCGAGGAGGGCGAGGCCGGCGCCAGCGGCGCCGATCACCTCGAGCTGCTCGGCGGCTGGATCGACCTCGAGCGCGGCGCGCGCGTAGCGGGCTCGCGCTTCGCCTACCTCAAGGGCCCGCTCGTGATGCTCGAGCTCGCACTCGTGCGCTTCGCGCTCGAGACCGTGCAGGCACACGGCTTCATGCCGACGATCCCGCCCGTGCTCGTGCGCGAGGAGGCGATGTACGGGACGGGCTTCCTGCCCGACACCGAGCAGCAGATCTACCGTCTCGCCGAGGACGACCTCTACCTGGTAGGCACCTCTGAGGTCCCGCTGGCCGCTCTGCACGCCGGCGAGATCCAGGAGGAAGAGGAGCTGCCCCGCCGCTACGCCGGCTTCTCCCCGTGTTTTCGGCGCGAGGCGGGCGCAGCCGGCAAGGACACGCGCGGGATCTTCCGCGTGCATCAGTTCGACAAGGTCGAGATGTTCGCGTTCGTCTCGCCGGAGGACTCCGGCGACGAGCACGAGCGGCTGCTCGCGATCGAGGAGGAGCTGCTGGGCGCGCTCGAGATCCCCTACCGGTTGGTCAACATCGCGGCCTGGGACCTCGGTGCGTCGGCGGCCAAGAAGTACGACCTCGAGGCATGGCTGCCCGGCCAAGAGCGCTACCGCGAGCTGACCTCCTGCTCGAACACGACCGACTACCAGGCGCGCCGCCTCGACGCGCGCTACCGTCCCGCGGCCGGCGGAGCCCCGCGCCATCTGCACACCCTGAACGGGACCGCCGTCGCCGTCGGGCGCACGATCATCGCGATCGTCGAGAACCACCAGCAGCCGGACGGGACCGTGGCGGTGCCGGCCGTGCTGCAGGGATTCGGCGCCCCGAGCACGATCTCACGACCTGAGTAGCGGGTCGCTACTCGCCGGGCTCGGCCTCGAGCCAAAGCGCATCGTCGAACAGCAGCCGGCGGGCGGCCTCGAGGTCGCCCGAGAGCGGGCGGTCTGACATGTCGGGATCCAGGCGCGTGTCCGCGGCGTCGTACAGGGGGCGCACGCCCGGCCCGAGCGGGGGGCGGCCGCGCAGGCGCAGCGCGCGCACGGCGAGCACGAGCTCGGCGGAGACGGCCACGGCCATGCGCGACAGCGCGTCGGAGCTTCGGCGCGCCGAATGCCCGGCGAAGTTGGCGTGCGACTCGATCCCTGACTGCACAGACGTCGTCTGCGAGGCCGCGGTGGCGGCGAGCGAGCGCACCTCGGCGGCCGCGGCGTGGGCGGTGTACTCGAGGATCATCGCGCCGGAGTCGGGCCCCGGATCGTGGGCGAGCTGCGGCGCGAGCCCCGTCACCTCCGGGTCGAGCAGCGCGCTGACGCGGGCCGCGACCAGGGACGCCGACTGAGCCATGGCGCCGCGTAGCGAGTCGAGCGCCAGGGTGAGGATGCCCGCGTGGAAGTTGCCGTTGGCGAGTGCCACGCCATCGCCCGGCAACATCAGCGCGTTCTCCCCGGCGACGTTGAGCTCGACCTCGAGCACCCCCGCGAGGCGCTCGAGCGCCTCGAGCAGCGTGCCCTCGACCTGGGGCACACAGCGGAAGACGAAGGCATCGTGGATCACGCTGCCGCCCGGCCGCTCGCCCGGCGCCGACTCACCCAGCAGGTTGCGCAGGCGGCGTGCGACCTCCACCTGCCCGGGGTGGGGCCGGGCGGCGTGCACGCGGGGGTCGAGCACGGCGAGGTCGGCCGCGGCGGCCTCGTACGACAGGGCAGCCACGCCGAGCGCCGATTCGAGCAGCCGGCTCGCGTCGTGGAAGACCAGTGCTGCCTGGCCGATGCTCGCCGCGTTCGAGCTCATGAACGCGATGCCGTCGCGCGGGCCGAAGTGGACCGGCGCCAGGCCGTGGGAGGCGAGCGCCTCTGCGGCCGCGACGACCTGGTCGCCCAGCCAGCAGTCGCCCTCACCACCGAGGACGAGACCGATCTCGGCGAGCACGGTCAGGTCCCCGGTGCCGAGCGAGCCGAGCTCGCGGACGAACGGCGTCACTCCGGCCTCGAGCAGACCCATCAGCGCGTCGAGGAAACCGTCGCCGACCCCGGCCCCGCCCGCGCCGAGCTGGTTGGCTCGCACGGCCATCGCCGCCCGAACGACCTCGACGGTGAGCGGCGCGCCGCCGCCGCCCGCATGGCTGCGCAGCAGGCGCCACTGGTGATCGCCCGCGTCCTCGAGCGCCGAGGGCGCCGAGCGCAGGACCCCGACGCCGGTGCTGACCCCATAGACGAGCTCACCGCGAGCGAGCAGCTCTCGCACGAGGCGCTCCGCGGCGGCGTTGCGCTCGCGCGCCGCGTCGTCGATTCGCGCCTGCGCGCGCCCGCGCGCGATCTGGACGACCGCGGCGGGGGTCAGCGTGCGGCCGTCGAGCGTGATCGCCGGCCCCGCACTCAAGGGCGACTCACAGGTCGTGCGACGACGCCGGCGGAGGCGCAGGTGGCGAGCGCGTAAGGCAGATCGCGGGCCGGCACGCCCGCGAGATCGGGGTGCTCGAGGTCGATTGCGACCGTGCCCGCGTGGTCGAGCCCGAGGCTCGCGAGCCCGTTGCGACACAGCGCCCCCCACAGGTCGCCAGTCGCTGCGAGCAGGCCGTGGCGGGTCTGGCGCTCACGTCGCGCGCCGGTCTCGAGCTCGCGCGCCTCTTCGAACGGATCGACTCGAACCTGCGAATCGCTCCCGATCGCCAGGCGCACGCCCGCGTCGCGGTAGGCCATCGCAGGGAGATGTCCGTCCCCGAGATTGCCCTCCGTGGTCGGGCACGAGATCACGATCGTGTCGGAGGCGGCGAGCAGCTCGATGTCGCGCGGGCTGACGTGAATGCCGTGCACGACGCTCGTGCGCGGGCCGAGGTAGCCGGTCCGAGCCAGCAGCTCCACGGGCGAGCAGCCGTGCTCGGCCTGGCACTCCTCGAGCTCGCGGCGCTGCTCGTGGGCGTGCACGTGGCGGACCATTCCGTGGCGCTCGGCGTAGGCGGCGATCGCCTCGAGCCACGCGGACGTGACGGCGCGGACGCTGTGCGCGGCCACCGCGACGCGCACGCCCGTGCGGCCCCGGGCCCAGGTGCGCAGTCCGTCCACCCGCTCGAGAAAGGCGCTCACGGTCGGGTCACAGAAGCGGCGCTGCCCGTCCTTCGGCGGACGGTCGCCGCCGTCCCAGCCGTCGCGGTTGTAGGCCGCGGCGATCACGACGATCTCGAGTCCCTGCTCGACGGCCGCCTCGGCCACCGCGATCGCGAGCTGGTTGGGATCGGCGTACGGCGTGCCGTCCGGGCGGTGGTGCACGTAATGGAACTCCCCGACCGCGCCGTAGCCCGCTGCCGCCATCTCGCCGTAGACGCGCGTGGCGACGTCGCGCATCGCGTCCGGGTCGAGCGCTTCGGCGAGCCGGAACATCTCGCTCCGCCACGTCCAGAAGTCGTCGCGTGCATGGGCAGCGGGCGCGGGCCGCTCGCAGGTCCCGCGCAGGTCGCGCTGGAACGCATGCGAG
>JACCXP010000227.1 GCA_013696905.1 Thermoleophilaceae bacterium | reverse complement strand
GTCCGGGGGCAATCCGCCGGCGCCGGCCTCGCCCTGCTGGTCGAGGATCCGATCCATCGACATGACGGCGGCGAGCGCCTGGTCGTCGACTCGCTCAAGCAGCGACTCGCGCGTGACGCCATAGGTCACCGCACCGGCCGCGATCGGCGGTCGTGGCGCCGAGCGGGCGCTCACGGGCGACACCGCCGCCAAGGTCAAGCGGGCGGCGCTCGCGGAGGTCTCAGGCGGCACGGTCCTGCGCACCGAGTCCGACGCCGGTGGGACCTATGAGGCGCATGTGAGGAAGTCCGACGGCACCGAGGTCGAGGTCAAGCTCGATCGCCAGTTCAAGGTCACGGGCGTCGAGCAGCACGACCGCCGCTAGCGGCGAGCGCGGGACGGATTGCGGAGCCCGGCACCGTGCCGGGCTCCGTCGCCCGCACTAGGGTGCGCGAGGTCGTGGACGAGCGCCCCGTCCCACCGCTGCTCGAGTTCGCGGCTGCCTACAGCCGCCGGTTGCTGCTAGTGGCGGCCGCCGCGGTCGTGTTCGGATATGTGGTGGTGCAGCTCAGCGGCGTCGTGCTGCCCGTGCTGGTGGCGGGCCTCGTGACCGCCCTGCTCTACCCGCCAGCGGCGTGGCTGCGTCGGCGCGGCTGGCCGAGGATCCTCGCCACCGTCGCCGTGATGGCGGCGGCGCTTGCGCTCGTGGTCGGCCTGCTCAGCTTCGTCGGTCCGGCCGCCGCCAGCCAGTTCGACGAGCTGGTCGACGGCGCCCGGAGCGGTCTCGCCCAGGTCACGGCGCTGCTCACGGAGGGACCACTCGGGATCTCGGAGGCCGAGATCCAGGAACGCGTCGGGGCGGCGATCGACCAGGTGCGCCAGAACCTGGGCGGGCTCGCCGGTCGAGTCGTCAGCGGCGCGCTGATCGCGGTGAACCTGTTCGCCGGCCTCTTGCTCGTGCTCTTCCTCGTCTTCTTCATGGTCAAGGACGGCGACCGCATCGCCGAGTGGTTCCTCCATCTGCCACGCACCGAGTGGCGCGCCGATGCGCGCGAGCTTGGGCGGCGGGCCTGCGAGGTGATCGTCGTGTACATGCGCGGCGTCGTGACCGTCGCGGTCATCGACGCGGTCCTGATCGGGGCGGGGCTGCTCGCGATCGGCGTGCCGCTCGTGCTCCCACTCGCGATCGTGACGTTCATGGGAGCGTTCTTCCCGCTGATCGGGGCGATCGCGAGCGGTGCTCTCGCGGTGCTCGTAGCGCTCGTGACCAACGGCTTCGTCGACGCGGCGCTCGTGCTCGGTCTCGTGGTCGTAGTGCAGCAGCTCGAGGGCAACGTGCTCTACCCGTTGCTCGTCGGCCGCTCGCTCAGCCTGCATCCGCTGGCGATCCTGCTGGCGCTGAGCGCCGGCACGGTGCTGGCCGGTGTCGTCGGGGCCCTCTTCGCCGTGCCGATCGCGGCGGTGATCTCGACGTCTGGCTCCTACCTCCACGCGCGCGGCCGCAGGCAGCGCGAGGAAGACGCCGCACTTCGCCAGCGGAGTGTCGAGGGGGTGCCCTCCCGGGCCCCGTCCTAGCTGCCGCCCGCCGTCCCGGTGGGGACCCGCGGATCGCCGGGCAGCGTCGGCACGCCGGCGTAGCGGGCGATGAACTCCTCGGTGCGCCGGTGGGCGAGGTCATCCGGCACCTGCTCCGGGGGCGACTTCATCAGGTACGAGCTCGGGGCCGTGAGCGGACCGGAGAGGCCGTGGTTGAGCGCGAGCTTCAGGCAGCGCACGGCGTCCGTCACGATGCCCGCCGAGTTCGGCGAGTCCCACACCTCGAGCTTCAGCTCGGCGGTCAGCGGCACGTCGCCGAAAGCCTGGCCCTCGAGCCGGATGTGCGCCCATTTGCGGTCGGTGAGCCACGGCACGTAGTCAGACGGGCCGACGTGGACGTCGTCTGCCGGAAGCTCATGGCCGACGATCGAGGTTACGGCGTTCGTCTTCGACTCCTTCTTGGACTCGAGCCGTTCGCGCTCGAGCATGTTGTAGAAGTCCATGTTGCCGCCGACGTTCAGCTGCGAGGTGCGCAGGAGCTTGACGCCGCGCTCGCCGAACAACGTCGCGAGCTGGCGGTGGACGATCGTCGCTCCCACCTGTGACTTGATGTCATCGCCGATGATCGGCAACCCGGCCTTCTCGAAGCGCCTGCCCCAGTACTCCTCGCGCGCGATGAAGACCGGGATGCAGTTGACGAAGGCGCAGCCCGCGTCGAGGATCTGCTCGACGTACCACTTGGTCGCCTGCTCGGAGCCGACCGGCAGGTAGGACACGACGACGTCCGTGTGCGTCGCGCGCAGGATGTCGGCGATGTCGGCGGTCGGCCCGGGAGCCTTGGTTATCCGCTGCGAGAGGTACTTGCCGAGCCCGTCGTGGGTCATCCCGCGCTGCACGGGCACTCCGAGCTCGGGTACCTCGGCGAACTTGATCGTGTTGTTCTGGCCCGACCAGATCGCCTCGGACAGGTCCTTGCCGACCTTGTCGGCGTCGACGTCGAAGGCGGCGCTGAACTCGATGTCGCGCACGTGGTATCCACCGAGGTCCACGTGCATGAGGCCCGGCACCTGAGCGCCCGGGTCGGCATCGCGGTAGTACTGCACGCCCTGGACGAACG
>JACCXP010000221.1 GCA_013696905.1 Thermoleophilaceae bacterium | reverse complement strand
GTCGAGGCGCAGCGCTCGCCCGGCTGGAGGATGTCCGGGTTCATCCCGAGGCACATCGAGCAGCCCGCCGAGCGCCAGTCGAAGCCGGCCTTGCGGAAGACCTCGTCGAGCCCTTCGGCCTCAGCCTGCGCGGCAACCGCCTGAGAGCCGGGGACGACCATGGCGTTCACGCGCTGCGCCACCTGGCGTCCGGCGACGACCCGCGCGGCCGCGCGCAGGTCGCCGATGCGCGAGTTGGTGCACGAGCCGATGAAGACGCGGTCGAGCTCGATCTGCTCGATCGGGGTGCCGGCCTTGAGCGCCATGTAGGTGAGCGCGCGCTGCTCCCCCTCGGAGCTCGGCTCGGGCACCGACGCCGTAACCGGCGCGACCATCGCCGGGTTCGTGCCCCAGGTGACCTGGGGCGAGAGCGCCGCCGCGTTCACGGTCTCCTCGCGGTCGAAGCGCGCGCCGACGTCTGAGCGCAGCTCGCGCCACGCGTCGGGGATCTGCGCCGGAGCGCCGGGGCGGCCCTCGAGCCACTCGAAGGTGGTCTCGTCGGGCGCCACCATCCCGGCTCGCCCACCGCCCTCGATCGTCATGTTGCAGACCGTCATCCGGCCCTCCATCGTGAGCGCCTCGATCGCGGGCCCCGCGAATTCGATCACGTAGCCCGCGCCGCCGGCGACGCCGAAGCGCCCGATCGTCCCGAGGATCAGGTCCTTGGCCGTCACGCCGAAGCCGAGCTCGCCCTCGTAGCTGATCCGCATCGCCTGTGGCTTCGACTGCTGCAGCGTCTGCGTCGCGAGCACGTGCTCGACCTCGCTCGTGCCGATCCCGAACGCGAGCGCCCCAAAGGCGCCATGGGTCGCGGTGTGCGAGTCGCCGCAGACGATCGTCATGCCCGGCTGGGTGACGCCGAGCTCGGGGCCGATCACATGCACGATCCCCTGGCGCTCGGAGCCGATCGAGTAGAGCGGCACGCCGAACTCCGCGCAGTTGCGCTCGAGCGTCTCGACCTGCACGCGCGAGAGGTGATCGGCGATCTGGCGCGCGACCGTCGAGCCGTCCGTGGGCACGTTGTGGTCGGCGGTCGCGAGCGTGCGGTCCGGGCGCCTGACTGTGCGCCCGTTCAGGCGCAGCCCGTCGAAGGCCTGCGGGGATGTGACCTCGTGCACGAGGTGCAGGTCGATGTAGAGCAGGCCCGGGCCTACCTCGTGGGCGGCCCAGATCTTGTCGAGCAGTGTCTGCGGCAAGGTCTCAGCTCCTTCGCAGGCCGGCGGAGACGACGGCGAAGAAGGCCGCCGGCTGCTCGCCGGGGTTCTCGAAACGGTGGGGAAGGTCGGCGTCGAAGGTGACGGCGTCGCCCTCGGCGAGGTCGTGCGAGACCCCGGCGCAGACGAGCTCGAGCCGGCCGGCGGTGACGAGCGCCGTCTCGCGGCTGCCGGGCTCGTGCATCGGCGGGTCACCGGCGCCGCCAGTCGCGGCACCTGGCGCAAGCGTGTGCTGGGAGACCTCGGCGCGCTGCCCCGGAAGCGGCGGCGTGACGACCTCGTACGAGTGCCCGCCGCCATCCGCGCGGCCGGGGCGGCGCTCGGCCGCGCGTACGACAGTGACGCCCGAGGTCTCGTCGAGGCGCAGGAGCTGCGAGAGCGACAGCTCGAGGCCCGCCGCGATCCGCTCGGCGACGGCGAGCGTCGGGCTCGTCTCGCCGCGCTCGACCTGGGAGAGCATCGGTGCCGAGACGCCGCTGCGGCGGCCGAGCTCGCGCAGCGAGAGGCCCATCGCCTCGCGCAGGGCGTGCACGCGCGGGCCGACCGTCGGTGCGGGGGCTGCGGTCGTCAGGGCCACGAGGCGCGGTACGGTATCACGTACGCACGTATGCTGAGAGCGTCGGCCAGATCAGGGACTGGCGCGAGCCGGCACCGCCCTCAGAGCGCCGTGGGGTGGCGCGGCTCATAGAGGCCGAGCTCGCCTCCACCCGGCATCCGGATGGCCGTCACGAGGCCGAACCCCTCGTCGCTGACGGCCCGGGCGAGCTCGACCCCCCTGTGCTCGAGATCCCGCACGGTCGTCTCGATGTCGTCGCACATGAGGTAGAGCTCATGACGGCCGGGCCCCTCCCCTGGATGCGCGGCGAGCTCGGCCGGGGGCAACGCGAAGATGAGCCAGCCGGCCCCGGCGTCCACCGAGCGCAGCTCGAGCACGTCGCGGAGGAACGCGCGGACCCCCTCGACGTCCTCGCTGAAGATGATCGCGTGGACCCCGGTGATCAAGTTCGGACGCCCTTGCCTTCGAGCTCCCGGGCCGCCCAACGCGCGATGCCGAGGAGCAGCGCGTCGTCGCCGTGGCCTGCGATCAGCTGGACGCCGATCGGCATCCCGCTGTCGCCGGTCAAGCCAGGCACGGAGATCGCCGGCACGCCGAGCAGCGACCAGGCGCGGCAGAAGAGGGGATCTCCGGTGGCCTCGAGGCCGACGGGCGCCTCTCCCTTCACGCCGGGTGTCAGCAGTGCGTCGAAACCGCCGAGCGCGGCGTCGAGGTCAGGCAAGCAGCGATCCGCCAGCTCGAGCGCCGCCGCATAGCTCGCGCGAGGAGCCGCCCGGCCCTGCTCGATCAGCCCGACGAGCTCGGGACTCAGCTGCTCGCGGTGGCGCTCGAGCTCGCCGGCGAGGGCGCGGGAGACATCGACGGCCATGACCGTCTCGTGCGCGCCGGCGAGGTCGCCGAACGAGCCTGGCAGCGACGCCTCCTCGACCTCGGCCCCCGCCGCCGCGAGCAGCTCGGCGGCACGCTCGATCGCGGCGCGTCCATCGGCGTCGCACTCGGCCCAGTGCTCTGTGCGATACACGCCCACGCGCGGGGGCCCGTCCGGCTCGTGTGAAACGAGATCCGTGCCCGCCATCGCTGCGACAAGCAGCGCCAGTCGGTCGACGTCTGAGCCCAGCGCGCCGATCGTGTCGAGGCGATCGCTCAGCATGTAGACGCCCTCGCGGGCGACCGTGCCGTAGCTCGGCTTGAAACCGAACACGCCGCAGAACGAAGCCGGGCGGACGATCGAGCCCGCGGTCTGGGTACCGAGCGCGAGCGGCGCCATGCCGGCGGCGACGGCGGCGGCGGACCCGGCCGAGGAGCCGCCGGGCGTGCGCAAGAGGTCGTGTGGGTTGCGCGTCTTCGCCGCGTGGTAGGTCGCGAACTCCGTGGTCGCGGTCTTGCCGAGCACCACGGCGCCGGCCGCACGCAGCCGCGCGACGCATGCAGCATCTGCGCTTGGGCGATGGCCGGCGTAGATCGGCGAGCCGTAGGCCGTCGGCATGTCGGCGGTGTCGATCAGGTCCTTGACCCCGACCGGCACGCCGTGGAGCGCCGAGCGCGGCTGCTCGCCGTCGCGCTCGCGCGCCTCGGCAAGCGC
>JACCXP010000154.1 GCA_013696905.1 Thermoleophilaceae bacterium | reverse complement strand
CGCCCGGCTCGTCCCATCCGAGATGGTGGGCGAGCTCGTGGCGAAGCGTGCGCTCGACCTCGGCGGTGAGCAGCTCGGGATCGTGGCCGAAGTCGTGCTCGAGCGTGTCCTGGTAGAGCACGATGCGGTCGGGATGGTCACCGCGCGCGGCCGTATCGCCCGAATAGAGGCCGTAGAGACGGGGCGCGGCGCCGTCCGTCGACACGATCACGGGGGTCTCCTCGAGCAGCCGCTGGAACTGCGCCGGCAGCCGCTCGATCGCCTCGGTCACCAGCTGGTCGAAGCCACTGTCCGCCGTGCTCGGCGCGGGCTCGCGTGCCAACCGCTCGCTGCGCTCGACGAGGGCGTCGAACTCACGCTCACCGATGCTCCGTCGACCCGCCAGGGCGACGCTCGCCCAGGCTGTCACGAGCACGAGCGCGGCGGCGCCCGTGAGGATGCCGATCAGGCCCCAGAGCCCGTCGAAGGAGGGCGGGCGCAACAGCAGCAAGCCCATGCCGGTGACGAACGCGGCGAGGGCGCCGCTGCGCAGTGGGTCCCTCATCTCGAAGCAGCGTAGGGAGGAGCGCCACGCGGCGCTACGGGTAGTGTGGCCCCATCGGCCTCACGATCGCGCTCATCGTCGTCGTATTCATCGCACTCGGGATCGGATCGGTGGTCGCCGTCGGCGCCCCGGTCTTCGCGATCCCCATCTTCCTCGTGCTCGCCGCGATGATCGCCGGTGGCCTGATCTCGGGCCGCTCGGTGATCCGTCGCCAGGCCCAGTACCGCCGGATGCGCAGCTTCCGCGCGCAGGCGAAGGCTCAGCGAGCGAGCCCGAGCACCCCCGAGGACCGGCGCACGGTCGTCTAGCGAGCGCCCGGCGCGTCAGCCGGCGTTGTTCGGATTGCCCGTCGCCGTCGGGGCGTTGGAGTCGCCTCCGCTCGGCGTGCCGCCGGTCTCGTCGTGCTCACCCGGCTTGTCGTCCACGACCTGCTCGTCTGGAGCCTCCTCCGGGAGCTGGTCGGACTCGTCGCCGCCGCTGCGTTCCACTGGTGGGATCCTACGCGTCGGCTCGCTCGGAGCGCGAGCCGAGTGGCAGCCGGTGAACGCCGAGCGGACACTGGAGGATCAGGGCAGGAGGGGCGGTGCCGGCAAGCCGCGCGCCGGCCGCGCCGCTTGTCGCGACCGAGAACCAGCCGCCGGCGATCATGGCGACGAGCGCGACCACCACGAGTAAGGCGCCGACGGACACATCGACCAGCCAGCCCCGCGGCCGCGGGGCAGCGGCGACGCGGGGGGTTGCGGGAGCACGCGTCGAGGTCACCGCCTTAGGTCTACCAGAGCGGCGCCGGCCAGGCAGCGTGGCTACGCTCGTCAGCGCGATGGCCTCCTCGCCGCCATCTTCCGTGCCGCGGGCTAGCTCTTGGCGCACGCCCGGCGTCGTCATCGTCACCGGCTGCCTGATCGCGCTGCTCACCTACGGCATGCGAACGAGCTTCGGGCTCTTCAACGAGCCGCTGTCGCTCGGGCGCGGCTTCGGCCGCGAGATCTTCGCGCTCGCGATCGCGATCCAGAACCTGCTGTGGGGCATCGGGCAGCCCGTGGCGGGCGGCATCGCCGACCGCTACGGCGCCGCCCGGGTGCTCGCCGTCGGCGGTGTCGTGTACGCGGTCGGCACTGTCCTGATGGCGGTGTCCACGGAGCCCGGCGTCTTCTATCTCACCGCCGGCGTGCTGGTGGGACTCGGCCTCTCCGGGGCCTCGTTCACGATCGTGCTGGCGGCGTTCGCGCGCCTCGTCGACGAGGATCGGCGCTCGTGGGCGATGGGCCTCGCCACCGCCACGGCCTCGCTAGGGCAGTTCGTCTTCGCGCCGCTCGGCCAAGCCTTCATCTCCGCCTACGGTTGGCAGACAGCGCTCGTGCTGCTCGCCGCGACGGTGGCAGTCGTGCCGCTGCTAGCCACCGCCCTCAGCGGCCGGGGCGACGCCGGTGGGAGCGCGGAGCCCGAGCTGACGCTTCGCCAGGCACTGGCGCAGGCGTTCGGCCACCGCAGCTACCTGCTGCTCGCGGCCGGATTCTTCGTCTGCGGCTTCCACGTCGCCTTCATCACGACCCACCTGCCGGCGTACCTGTCAGACATCGGCATCGGCGCGGCTCTCGCCGCCTGGGCGCTCGGCTTGATCGGGCTCTTCAACGTGATCGGCGCCTACGGCGCAGGGATCCTCGGCGGGCGACTTAGCAAGCGCAAGCTGCTGAGCGGCATCTACCTCGCCCGCGGCGTCGCGATCACCGCCTTCTTGCTCGTGCCGGCGACGCCGCTCACGGTGCTCGTCTTCGCCGCCACGATGGGCGTCCTATGGCTCTCGACGGTGCCGCTTACGTCGGGGCTCGTGGCGCTGTTCTTCGGCACGCGCTACGTCGGCACGCTGTTCGGCTTCGTCTTCTTCAGCCACCAGGTCGGTGCCTTCTTCGGCGTCTACCTGGGTGGCGCGCTGTACGAGCGCACGGGCTCCTACGACCTCGTGTGGTGGATGAGCGTCGGCCTGGCGCTCGCCGCCGCGGCGCTGCACTGGCCGATCGTCGAGCGTCGCGCGCCACTGCTCACGCCGTCGCCGGCCTGAGGCGGTGCGGCTCGCGTGAGCCGGCGTGCATGGGTGCTCTTCGCCGCCGTGGCGGTCGTTTAGGGCTGCTCGACGAGCGCCTCGGGACGTCCGCGGTCGCGGGCCTGCTGCTGATCCTCGCGGGCTCCCGGCTCTCAACGGGCGGACGGCTGCCGCCGGGCCTCGACGCCGTCGCTCAGCCCGAGCGCTCGGCGACCAGCTCCTCTTCGCGCTCGCCCGCGTCGTCGAGCAAGCCGGGCGACGGCACGATCGTCGACTTCACGCTGCGCATCTCGATCGCGCTGTCGATCGCCTCGGCGATGCCGTCCTCGCTGAACTCGAAGCGCGTCTGCATCTCAGACCACGGGTAGCGGTCGCGCGCTCGGTCGAGCATCGCGATCCCGAGCGGGATGTCGTTCGCGGTGAAGGCCCAGCTCCCGAGCACGTTGATGTCCTTTGTGCAGATCCGGTGCCAGTTGGTCTCGATCGAGCCGGCGTCGGTGAACTGGCCCATCTCCACGTAGGTGCCGCCGTCGCGCAGCATCTCGATTCCCTCGGGGCCGGCGGACGGATGCCCGGAGCAGTCCATCACGAGATCGGCGCCGAACGGCCCGGCCAGCTCGCGGACGGCATCGATGCGCTGCTCGGGCTCGGGGAGGTCGTCGAGCGAGATCGTCGCCTCGGCGCCGAAGCGGCGACAGAGCGCGAGTCGCGGGTGCTCGGGCGCTCCGACGACAAGCACTCGCCCGGCGCCCATCTCCTGAGCAGCCGCGACCGCCAGCACGCCGATCGGCCCCGAGCCCTGGATGACGACCGTGTCGCCGACCCTGAAGCCGCCGGCGCGCTTGGCGCGGTCGAAGGCGCGCACGCACGACGTGAGAGGCTCGGCGAGCGTCGCGAGGGCGAGCGGCATGTCGTCGGGCAGCCTGTAGACCTTGGTGCCGGGCAGGTCCTCGAGGTCGACGTAGACCATCTCGGCCCAGCCGCCCCAGAGGTGCGGCGGCTTATCGAAGCCGAGATAGCGGCCGTAGTAGACGGGCGTCAGGCACTTGTTCGCCGTCTCCGGGTAGTGCACGCAGTAGTAGCAGCGCCCGCACGGCATCAGCGGCGGCAGCATCACCTTCGAGCCCGGCTCGAGCGGCAGGCCCATGTAGTCCTCTGTGAGTTCGGGCCCCACCTCGGCGATCACCCCTGCCAGCTCGTGACCGAGCGTGAACGGCCACGGCAGCGGCCTCGGCCAGTGGCCCTTGAGGATGTGCAGGTCGGTGCCGCAGACGCCGCAGGCGGCGACCTCGATCAGCGCGGCCTTGGCCGAGGGCTCGGGGCGTTGCACCTCGCGGATCTCAGGCGCGGCTCCGGGGCCGTCGAAGGTAGCGACGCGGACGCTGCTCACAAGGGAAACCTATCCGCCCGGCTGCTACAAGCGACCCATGAGTGCTGCGATGTTCGCCGCTGTCGCCGCACGGCCGCTGGACGAGGCCGGGCGGTCCAGTCCGACGCCGCGCCTTCTACCGGGGATAGGCAAAGCAGCCTGCAACGGCGGTGATCTGCAATAGGAAGCGGAGGGGGAGGGATTCGAACCCTCGTCGGAGGTGAACCCCCCGAAACGGTTTTCGAGACCCGGTTCGGACCCCTTGCTAGAGCCTGGTTCCGCTTGCTAGAGCCAAAGTCGAACCGCTATAGACCGCTCTCAACCGCCCCAATCAGGTGCTCATTGTCCCGCGATTGTCCCGCGGCACGGGCCAGGTAGGCGTCGAGCAGGTCGGCAGCCTCCTCCTCGTTGCCGGGCATCAGGTGGCCGTAGCGGTCGATCGTGATCGTGATCGAAGCGTGGCCCATGTAGGTGCTCAGGGCCTTCGGGTTGACGCCCGCCGCGATCATCAGCGACGCGAACGTATGCCGGCACTCATGCAGCGTGATCCGCTGCTCTCCCGCCGCGTCCCATGCCTTGCGGGCGCGATCGAACAGCTTGTCCGCCCGGAATG
>JACCXP010000153.1 GCA_013696905.1 Thermoleophilaceae bacterium | reverse complement strand
CGGCCGACCGTTCCCGCCGTCCGGCCGACCGCCCCCGCCGGGCGGTCAACCTTCCCCGTCGCGCGGCCGCCCCTCGACCGCGTCGCGCCTCCGCTCAGGTTCCCACCGACGCGCCCCGGACGGCACGGCGAGCCCCTCGCCTGGCACCGATCGACCGGCGCGCCCGGCCGGGCACTCGCCCGAGGCGACGCGCCCTCGGAAGTGAAGGACGCCGTGCACCACAGCCGGACGCCGCGACGTAGCGCCCGCTGTCTCGTTCTTGTAGGAGCCGACCATCCAACGACAAGGAGAGTTCATGCAGACCACGCCATTCAACTCACCACGAGGCACGCGATCCGCGGCCCGGCGGCTCGCCGCGGGCCTCGCCGTCACCGGCGCGCTGCTCGTGCCCGCCGCCGCGCTCGCCGAGACGCTCAAGGGCACGGCCGGGGACGACACGATCGTCGGCACGGAGGGCCAGGACGTGATCCATGCACGGGCGGGCAACGACGTCATCAAGGCCCTCGCCGGCCTCGACCGCGTGCACGCGGGTGGTGGGAACGACACCGTCGAGGGCGGTGACTCCCACGACCTCATTCGTGGCGGCGATGGCAACGACAACCTCTCCGGCGGCGACGGGCCCGACCGCATCTTCGCCGGCCAGGGTGTCGACAAGGTCGACGGCGGCGACGGCGACGACAACCTCTGGGCGCTGGCGCGCAAAGACGTACAGGGCGAGGATGACGCGACCGGTGACTCGCTTTCCGGCGGCGCCGGCGACGACCGCTTCCACACGCGCGACGGAGAGAAGGACACGATCGACTGTGGCGACGGTCGCGACCGGGTCCTCGCCGACTACCGCGACGAGGTCTTGAACAACTGCGAGAAGGTCATCCGCCGGCCGGCGCAGGCACGCAGGGGGGCGGAGAACCGGCGCGACCGCGCCGAGCGCCTCGAGCAGCGCAGTGAGCGGCTCCGCAAGCGGGCCGAGCGCGTCGAGCGCCGTGCCGAGCGGGTGCGCGAACGCGAGCAGGGCGGTCGCCCGGCTGCCTGACCGACCAGCAGGGCTCGAGCGGGCGCGGAGATCCGCTCATGCTCCTAGGCTCCACCGCGGCATGCGCGGGAGGGCCCTGATCGCGGTGGTGTTGGGCGGCGTCCTCTTAGCGGCGCCGCCCGCGCAGGCGAGCCATCCGGGATGCCCGGAGTGGTCCGATGGGCTCGCCGCCTACCCCTACGGCTTCCAGGGCGTCGAGTTCAATCTGTCGGAGTGCCGGCTCGGCGCGCGCGGCACCGCGGACGTGGGCACACACGCGCTGCTGCCCCGACGCATCAACATGCGCCGCGCGCTCGGCTTCCTCGAGCCGAGTCCCGCCGCCGGAGGGCGCGTGCGATGGCCGCTCGTCGACTCGTTCGGGCGGCCGCTCGCCGTCCTCGAGCGCCATGCCGACCGCTGGGAGACGACCGACCCCGACACGGGAACGGTGATCTACCGCGACTTCACGCTTTCGCGCCAGCAGCTCACCGTTCAGGGCCGCGGATGCATGGTCGACGATGCGCTCGAGTCGACCCACGCGCTCGTCGCCTTCAACGCGCTCGATCGCAGCACGCTGCCGGCCGGAGCGACGATCGTGCCGTTCCAGCTGCGCGCCTTCCTTCCCCGCGACGCGCTGCCCGCCATCAACGAGTCGGGCGCCGCCATCCGCGGCGAAGTCGACCTCTACAACGCTGGATGCGGCCTGGCGCCGCCCGCGCCGTCGTCGCCCGAGGCGGTGGGCGACCCGAACTTCGACTCGAACGAGGAGCAGTTCTACGGCCAAGACGGGATCGCGCGCAGCTACGCCACCTACAACGTCAAGCACAAGTACGCGAACGCCCGTTACTTCGTGATCGACTCGACCGGCGTCGGCGGCGGCGGCATCGTGCGCGGGGTCGTGAGAGCGGGGGATCCGGTCGGGGGTCGAGACGGCTTCGGCTACTGCGACTCGAACCACCTCCGCTCGCTCGCGCGACCCGTCGCCACCTGGCGCTACGGCAGCGTCGCGGGCACCCGCATGGCGGGCTGGTTCGCGGCGCGTTGCGCGGCCGGGGCGACGG
>JACCXP010000151.1 GCA_013696905.1 Thermoleophilaceae bacterium | reverse complement strand
AGCCCGGCTGCTCCTCGAGGAGGTCGTCCACGTGCCGCCGATCGTCTCGCTGGCCGGCGTGCTGCTGATCCTGGGTGTCGGGGTGGCCCTGTCGCTGGCGGTCGACCGCAAGCGGCCGCCCGACCCCGCGAGCGAGAGGCCGCCGACCACCTCGCTGCCCGCCGCCGCCAACGGAACCGGCGTCGACGGTCGCCTGAGCGGCAACGAGGTGTTGGCCCCGGAGTGATGGGCACGCCAGAGTCGGCGTTAGGCCACTCGAACAGGGCTACGCCGGGGTGGCACCCGCCGCGTCGCAGAAAGCGAGAACGCGGTTCCAGAGCGTCGCGGCTGCGCCTGCGTCGTATTCGCCGGGCAGCGAGGCGTCGGTGAATAGGTGGCCGTTGCCCGGGTAGTCGAAAAGCTCGAGCGGCGCCCCGGCGGAGCGGACGGCATCGGCGACCGCATCGACCCACTCCTGGTTGCGGAGGGGGTCGCCGAGCGTGTAGTGGATCTGGGCCGGGACGCCCGCCGGCCACGCCTCGACACCGAGCATGTCGAGCGGGAGGGCGCCTGAGACCATCACGACGCCGCCGACGGGCCGCTGGGTCGCGACGTGCTCGGCCATGCCGGCGCCGTTCGAGAAGCCGGCGGCTACGAAGCCGTCGCGGAGGTTCTCGACGGCGTCCGCGGCACGCTGCATCAGCGCGGGGAAGCCGATCGACTCCACGTACGCGGAGGCCACGTCGTAATCGTCGAAGACCCGGCCGTCGTACTGGTCGACGACCTCGACCTCGTGGCCCGCAGCGCGCAGGCGATCGGCTGCGTCGACCACGCCGGGACGCACGCCGAGGACGGAATGGAACAGCGCGATCTGGCTCATGACCCGGACTTCCTCCTTGCCGTTCTACTGTACGGCGTACAGCTTAGCTGGACAACGTACAGTAAGCAAGGTGGCGAGCCGTCGAAATCCTGGTCAACGCGCGGGCCTCGGGCGCGATCGCGTGCTCGTCGCCGCGCGTGAGCTGCTCGCCGAGCGCGGCCTCGAGGCGCTTACGATGCGCGCGCTCGCGGAGCGCCTCCAGGTGAGCCCGAACGCCCTCTACAGCCACGTGGCGGGCAAGACGGCGCTCATCGACGAGATCCTCGACGGCGTCCTCGCGGAGGTCGAGGCGCCTCCGGCGGACCTCGAGGACCCGGTGGCCGGTCTCGACTCTCTGATGGCCTCGACGTACGGCGTCCTCCTCGCCCACGCCGAGCTCGTGCCGCTCTACCTCGCCCGCCAGGGAGCCCGCGGGCCGAACGCGCAGCGCCTCGGGGACGTCATGCTCGCGCTGCTGGCTCGCGCGGGCGTGACCGGACGGCGCGCGCGCGAGGCGCTGCGCGTGCTACTCGTCTACACGATCGGCTTCGCCGCCTTCGCCACCCGCCCCCCGATCGAGGCAAGCGGCGCACGCGAGCCGCCCAGCGCGGAGATGCTCGCCAACTTCGACAGCGGTCTGGGCTGGCTGCTGACGGGCATCGTCTCGCCCAGCCGCTAGCTCGGCCGGCCGCGATCAAGCGGCCCCGCACGTCGTGGACGTCGAGGTCTTCGGGGTCGTTCGGCTTGTCACCACCGACGGGCGGCTCGCCGCGGCGACGGGTCCCACCTGCCGGATCGACGCGATCGACAGGCTCTAGCCGGACGCGCGCGAGGGTTCATCCCGTCGGGCAGTGACCACCAGGTAGCGGCTGGTCGTGCGGAAGGCGCCGGGATCCTCGTTCGCCTCGCTCAGCAGCGAGACGCTCTCCTTGCGGAGCGCCCCCCAACGCTCTTCGGTCAGCTGCTGACGGCCGAAGCGCCAGACGGGGTGATGTGCCTCTTGTTCACCGAACCACGCCTCCGCTGAAGCGGCCGTGAAGGGCAGGCCGTGTTCACCGACCTCGACCGTAGCCGCCCCGTGTCGGGTCAGCAGCTCGCGTGACCAATCCGGGTCTCCCCAGCGCGGCAAGGGTGCAGCCGGCGTCGGGAGCGCCGAGAAGAGCGCGCGACCGATCGCGCTGATCGGGCCATCCGGGACCCAGCTCGTCAGGACCACGCGGCCTCCGGGTCGCATGGCCCGCAGGAGCTCCGCGGCGGCGCGGTCGGCATCCGGCGCGAAGATCACCCCGAAGACGCTCACGACCGCATCGAAGGCCGCGTCGGCCACGGGCAGGGCGACGGCGTCGCCGACGATGAACCTCGCCTCTCTGCCGGACGCCCTCGCGCGCTCGCGAGCGATCTCCACCAACGCCTCGGCCGGGTCGACTCCGACCGCTCGGGCGCCCCGGCGCGCGCCCGCCAGGGCTCCGTTTCCAGTCCCGCAGGCGACGTCGAGCAGGCACTCCCCCGGGGCGATATCGGCGGCGTCGAGGACGACCTCGGCTACCGGCTCGAGCGTTCGAGCGGTGCGCTCGTACTCCCCGTCCCCCCAGTTGAGCTCACCGGTCACCCAGCGCCGCTGCCGGCGAGCGCCGTCCCGATCAAGGCGTTGCGGCTCACGAGGGCGGCGAGCTCCTCCTCCCCGTGGTCATCGCTCCCCTCGGGGCGGACGGGGACGACGAGATAGCGCGTCTCCGCACTGCTGTCCCACACGCGGATGCGCAAGGCCGGATCGAGCTCTAGCCCGAACTCCTCGAGCACCCCGCGCGGGTCGCGCACGACGCGCGAGCGGTAGCTCTCGCTCTTGTACCAGGTCGGCGGCGGGCCGAGGATGGCGACCGGGTAGCACGAGCAGAGCGTGCAGACGACGAGGTTGTGCACCTCCGATGTGTTCTCGACCACGCGCAGGCGCAGATGGGGCGCCGTGCCGGCGGCCATGTCGAGACCGAGCTCGCGCACCGCGGCGTTGGCATCAGCGAGCAGGCGCGCGCGGAAGCCGGAATCCGTCCACGCCCGTGCGACGATTCGCGCGCCCTGGCCCGGGCCGGTGCGGGCGACGAACGCCTCGACGAGCTCGTCCAGCTCGCGCTCGGAGACGACCCCTCGCTCTTCGAGCAGCGACGTGAGCAGCCCGACGCGGCGGGTGTTCTCGGCCCGCTCTTCGTCTCCATGGTCGTCGGACATGTCAGCGTCCTCCCGGGCTTGATCGTACGGGGTCGGTCGGCGCGGGCTCGGCCTCCAGGTAGCTCTCCCAGAGGTCGAGGCTGACCGCGATGCGCTCCGACCCGTCGACGCCCCAGAGCTCGCGTGATTCGAAGCGCACGGCGTACACCGGCTCGTGGCGGGGGCGCGCGACACCGCGCACGACTTCGTCCGGCAGGGCGAAGACGCCGTGAACCTCCTCGACGACGCCCCGCCGCCCGCGCGCGTAGGTCGGCAGGCGATTGTGGCCCGGCGGATTCATGACGCGGGCCCGAACCCGATCGCCGGGGTCGAAGCGCGTGGCAAGAGCCGAGGCAGTGGGCAGGCTCACCGACGCTGTCCCTCGACGGCGGCGTCGAGCTCACCCTCGGCAAGCGTCCCCTTCTCGACGAGCAACCGCTCGATCGCCGCCAACCAGCGCTCGTAGTACGACGCGGCGAGGTACTCGGCCGGCGGCATCCGCTCGATCGCGTCGCGCAGCTCGTCGAGCGTGAACAGGCCGCGGCGCATCAACGCGACCGCCATCAGGTACACGCGTCCTTCCCAGACCGCATGGAACGGGGGCTCATCCTCCTCCGGCTGCACCGGGCCGAAGCCGTGCATGCCCCCTACGTCGTGAATCCGTGCCATGTCATTCGCATTCGACGGCTGCCGCCAGAGCGCCGCACACCTCCGGCATGCGCTCGGGGTCGAGACGGGTGATGCGCTCGACGAGCAGGGCGCGCGCGAGCGGCTGCACGTTGTCGAGCGAGACGACACAGGGGCGAGGAACGCCATCCGCTCGATCGAGCGCCACCTCGGTGGGCAGGCCGCGTACCCGCGTCGTCAGCGGCGCGACGAGCGGGCGCGCGAGCGAGGAGAGCACAGCATCTCGCGAAAGGACGAGCACCGGCCGGCGACCCAGTACGGGATCCTCGCTCCACCAGATCTCCCCGCGCGCTACCAACTCTGCTCGCCCTCCTCGGCTGCGAGGCCGGCGAGGTTCCGGCGTGCGTTCGCCTGCGTCCATGCGTCGAGATCGCCCCAGGCATCACCAGCCGTCTCCTGCGGGGTGCGCCGGTAGCCGTCCACGATCCGGCGCGAGATCTCCGCTGAGCGATCGCGCTCGAGGCCGACCAGCAACAGCTCCCGGATCAGCGCCGACCGCGAGATCCCTCGCGCGCTCGCTCGCCGGTCGAGCAGCTCGAGCAGCTCGTCGCTGAGCTGGACGAGGGTCTGCGCCCTGGAGGACATCCCGGAAAGCTACCATATGTATGGCATATGAATCGAGCCCAGACCGGCGAAGCTCCCGCGCGCGCGCCCGCCGGCACGAGCATGAGTGCCCCCGGCGCTGGGCGCTTCGCGCCAAGTCCGACGGGCTCGCTGCATCTCGGCAACCTGCGCACGGCGCTGCTCGCCTGGCTCTCCGCCCGCTCGGCTCGGCTGCGCTTCCTCATGCGCGTCGAGGACCTCGACGAGGGCCGCGTACGACCCCGGTTCGAGCGCGAGCAACTCGAGGACCTGCGCGCGATCGGTCTCGACTGGGATGGGCCGGTGGCGCGCCAGTCAGAGCGCCGCGAGCTCTACGACGCGGCGATCGAGTCGCTCGCCGACCGCGGACTGCTGTACGAGTGCTTCTGCACCCGAGCCGAGATCCGGGAGGCCGCCTCCGCTCCACACGGCCCGCTCGCCGAGGGCGCGTATCCGGGCACCTGCCGCGCGCTCCCGGCCGCCAGGCTGCGCGAGCGCCGCGCGAGCGGGCGAACGCCGGCGCTGCGACTGCGTGCCGGCGCGGCCAGGATCGACTTCGAGGACCGCCGGCTCGGCCCCCACGGGGCTGTCGTCGACGACTTCGTGGTCCGCCGTGGCGACGGCGTGCCCGCCTACAACCTCGCCGTCGTCGTCGACGACGCCGCGCAGGGCGTCACCGAGGTGGTGCGCGGAGCCGACCTGCTCGAAACGACGCCGCGCCAGCTCCTGGTCGCGCGCCTGCTGGGCCTCGCGAGGCCCACCCACGCGCACGTGCCGCTGCTGCTCGGGCCGGACGGCAGCCGCCTTGCGAAGCGCCACGGCGCGGTGACGCTGCGCGCTCGAGCCGAGGCACCGGCGGAGGTGCTCGGCGCACTGGCGGCAACGCTCGGGCTCGCCGACGTCGGTGAGCCCGTGACCCCCGCGCTGCTGCTCGTTCGCTTCGATCCTGCGCGAGTCCCGCGTGAGGCCACGCGGGTCTCTCCCGCCACCCTCGAAGCCGAGGGCTAGGTCCCGAGCCGCGTCGCGAGATCCTCGAAGTCCTCCGCCTCGATGTCGAAGCTCGAGCCGGGCTTGCGGTCGATGCCTCCGCCGGGACCCCATTCGAGCGGCCGGGCGACGAAGGCCGTGCCGAATCCGATGTCGCGCGCGGCATCGAGGTCATGACCGTGAGCGGCGACCATCGTCACCTGCTCGGGCTCGAGGCCGAGCCGCTCGCAGGCCGTCGTGTAGACGCTCGGATCGGGCTTGTAGGCGCGGGCGTGCTCGGCCGAGAGGAAGCGGTCGAAGGGCAGACGGCCGCGTTCGGCGATCTCGGCGAGCATCGCCTCGGTGCCGTTCGAGAGCGTCGCCAGGGTGTAGCTGCCGGCGAGGCGCTCGAGTCCCGGGCGCGTGTCCGGCCATGGCCGCAGCCGGTGCCACACGGGCACCAGCGCAGCTCGATCGTCCTGCGACAGCCCGCTGATGTCGAGCTCATCCACCACCTCGTCGAGCGTCAGGCGGTGGAGCTCGTCGAAGTCGAGCCAGGGCAGCTCGCCGCCCGTGCCGCGCGCCATCGTCGGTCGGTAGCGCCTGCGCCAGGCGTCCGCCACCGCCGCCCAATCGGCCTCCACCCCGGTGCGCTCGCCGAGCGCCTTGCCCTCCTCGATCACGGTCGTGCGCCAGTCGACACAGGTGCCGAAGACATCGAAGGTGAGGGCAAGCGGAGAGGCCATGGAGCGGACAAGCTACACACGAGCCGTCGTGTCCTCGCGGGCGCTCGCGCCGCCTGAGTC